>PABE01000028.1 GCA_002702725.1 Porticoccaceae bacterium | reverse complement strand
TTCTCGGCAACATCGAGATCGGGGCCGGGTCAAAGGTCACAGCCGCCAGTGTGGTGCTGAAACCGGTGCCGCCTCATTCCATCGTCGCCGGTGTTCCCGCCAGGGTCATCGGCCAGATCGACACCGATCCCGCAGAACAGATGGACCAGGGCCTGAGTGGTTGCCACTGCGATTGATGTCGCTGCTTGGAAATTCTCTGCCAAAATCCCTTAGGGCCTGCGGGTGCCTAGTCGACGAAGGGCAGCACCGCGTCAATGCGCGTCTCGCCGACCAACTGCATCAACAGGCGGTCGACGCCGATCGCCACACCTGCGCAAGCGGGCAGGCCCGCTTCCAGGGCGCTCAATAGACGTTCATCTATCGCCCGGGTTGTTTTACCCGCCGCCCTCCTTGCCTGACAATCCTCTACAAAGCGACGGCGCTGCTCGACGGCATCGGTCAGTTCAAAGTAACCGTTACCCAACTCCATACCGTTGATAAAGAGTTCAAAGCGCCGCGCGACTGTCACGCCGTCAGTGTCTATCGCCAGGGTCGCCAGGGCAGCCTGGCAGACAGGATAGTCACGAATAAACACCACTCCATCGGCGAGGGTCGGCTCGACAGCCAGGCTGAACAGGGCGTCGAGGCAGGTGGCCCGATCCTCCGCCTGCCAGTCGCCGGCGCAAATGCGCGCTGCAGCCTCGCGAAGCAAGGCAAGGTCGGCCGTATGGGGATTGAGCCCGGTAACCGCCTCAAACAGTTCGCCATAGCGAACCTGCCTGGGTTCAGTAAAGGCCGGCGAGAGTCCGGCCAACAATTCGGCGATTTCCGCCATCAGACGCTGCTCATCCCAGCCGGGACGGTACCACTCGAGCAGGGTGAACTCCGGGTGATGCCGCGGCCCCGTTTCTTCATCGCGGAAGGCCTTGCCCAGGTAGTAGACGGGGCCGGCACCCATGGCAAGCAGACGTTTCAGGAAGTATTCGGGAGAGGTTTGCAGGTACCGTATCTGACCATTCACCCGGGCTTCGATATTTTCAAGATGCCTGTCGGTGACGCCAAACAGGGCCAGTGCCGGGGTATCCACTTCGAGCACCCCCCGGCCGGCAAAAAAAGAGCGAATCGCCGCCAGCAGATTCGCTCGCTCCTGGAGCATGGGCAGGGACGCCGATGCCTGCCAGATTGTCATACTGACGCCTGGTTATTCTTTGGCGCGGCCCAGGTACTCACCCGTGCGGGTGTCGACGCGCACCACCTCGCCCTGGTTGAGAAACAGGGGCACCTTGACCACGGCGCCGGTGGACAGACGAGCAGGCTTGGTGCCACCCTGTGCTGTATCACCCCGCAAACCCGGATCTGTCTCGACAATTTCCAGCTCCACATGGTTGGGTGGATTCACAGACAAGGGCGCGCCATTGTACAGGGTGACGATACACACATCCTGTTCGCGCAGCCACTGGGCGGCATCACCGACAATCGCGGCACTGGCCTGGTGTTGCTCGAAGGTGTCCGGCTCCATGAAATGGTAGTTATCGCCGTCATTGTAGAGGTATTGCATGTCGCGATCAGTGACATCCGCCCCTTCCAGCGATTCGTTGGATTTGAACGTGCGCTCCCAGACCCTGCCGGTCTTGAGATTGCGCAGCCGCACCCTGTTAAATGCCTGACCTTTGCCGGGCTTCACAAATTCATTTTCCACGATTGAACAGGGATCGCCATCGAGCATCACCTTCAACCCGGCGCGGAATTCACTGGTAGAATAATTGGCCATTCTTGCCTCGTTGCTACTGAGAAATTTACAGGGCCGATATGATAACCCAGACCGCCGTGCCATGGCAGACACCCACGTGGAAAGAAGAGCTTAGCGGGGCCTTCCGTTCCGTGGACGACCTGCTGCAATTTCTTGAGCTGGAAGGGACCGATCTGGCATTTCAATCGGATTCGACCTCCCCGTTTCCGATCCGTGTACCGATCAGCTATGCCCGGCGGATGCGCAAGGGGGATCCAGACGATCCGCTGCTGCGCCAGGTTCTGCCTTTACAGGCCGAAACCCTCACATTCCCGGGCTTCGTGGCCGATCCCCTGGAGGAAGCCCGTCACAACCCGGTCCCCGGGGTCGTTCACAAATATGAGGGCCGGGTGTTGCTGATCACCAGCCCCGCCTGCGCGGTTCATTGCCGCTACTGCTTTCGGCGTCACTTCCCCTATGAAGACAACACTGGCGGCAAAGCTCACTGGCAGCCGGCACTGGACTATATCGCCGGCGATTTATCGGTCCGCGAAGTGATTCTCAGTGGTGGCGATCCACTGGCGGCAAACGATAATCAGCTGCAATGGCTGACGGATCAGCTGGCCCGTATAGGCCATATCAGACGGCTTCGGGTCCACAGCCGATTTCCGGTGGTCATCCCGTCGCGGATCGATGACCCTTGCCTGTCCTGGCTTGGTGGTTCCCGCCTCGATACGATAATGGTCCTGCATATCAACCATCCGGCGGAAATCGACTCCAACCTCAGGGCAATGGTTGCCCGCCTGAAGGATCGGAATATCACGGTTCTCAATCAGGCTGTACTGCTTAAGGGCGTCAATGACAGTGCCGAATCTCTGGAGTTGCTGAGTGAAGCCCTGTTTGCAGCCGGCGTTCTTCCCTACTACCTGCACTTGCTCGACCCGGTGGCGGGCGCCAGCCACTTCGACCTGCCCGTTTCAGAGGCCTTAGCACTTTACCGCACACTTAGCGGGAGGCTGCCCGGCTATCTGCTGCCGAAACTGGTACAGGACGTGCCGGGCAAAGCATCGAAAACCTATATCGTCTAAAACCGGGTAATGTGGCCACTATAAAGTGACCCAAGTCCCCGACAATCGTGGAAAAAATTGACCGGATACGGACAGTTCTGACACTATCGAATAGCCAAGGAACGAAATGGGCCCTACTTTGAAAAACCCGGCACTGACCACCAAGCTCAGCCTACCGAGCCAGTCTGTAGTGAACCTGTCGTTCACCGAAACGTCCCTCAAGGGATTGCAAGACTTCCGCGAGAGCCTGCCCGGTGCCAACCTGCCTGAAAGCCTTGCACGACTCTACCAATACCTGCCGGAAGTCGCCGGTCTTCTGGCCAATGGCGAGACCAAGCTGGCATTGCTGGATTACCTGAAGCCAGTGATCTTCGACTACACCGACAAGGTAATTACCACGACCGCCATCAGTAGGGAAAAAACCAAGGAGATTTCGCTGACCCTTGGCCTGCTCAAACAGCTGGGCAATGGCTATAAAGCCGTTCTTATGGACGAGCTGGACAAGACGGCGCCGGAAGCGCTGATACTCGCACGGGCCATCGCGGCAAGTATCGGAACGCTTCAAAAACGGATTACCAGCTGCTGGCGCACCTATATTTCACCGCCCCGCAAGGACTGGATCGAAATCCATACCCTTTACCAGATCGCTCAAACCGAAGGCGTCGAGGTTTTCCAGCCGGATGCCGAAACGGGCACCCCCGCCCCCGACTTCGTCACCCCCAAAGCGGCCTATCTGTCGATCTTAACCGCGTCGTGCAGCGACCCCGGCCGCCTGTCACAGCAGGATCAGAGGCAACTGATCGATTTTCTCGCCAACTGTGCGGACCTGGCGACACTGTCACCGGAACCCGGGCAAGGGCCATTCAGGGTCGACCCCGGCGCCGACGAAGGTCCGGTTCGCGCTGGAGCGGGCGATGACACGCGGGAGGGGCTGCTGTATATCGATTTTGCCCGCCTGATTGGTCACCTCGAAACCTGTGCATCGGATTGCCCGCTCCCGCACCGGCTGATCACCGATCTGGTACAGCACCTGAATCAACCACCCACAAGGACAGAGATCAGGTCGCCCGATGATTCAACCTGCAGTGCATTGTTCGGCCTGACCCGACTGCACCGCCAACTGACCCATACCAGGAATATCGAGGAGTACCTTCGCGGCCTGAAAATCGAATTGCGCAGAAGGCCCGAAAAGCAGGCCTTCTCAGCCAGGGACACCAAGCCGGAACTCAAGGACCTCTGGCTCGACGGCGCACTGGAGGCCCGATCCTCGGTTCTGTACCGTACCGAACGCCCCAAAAAGGATCTCGACAAGCCTATCGAATTTAGCAGGGATAATAACCAGAGACCGTTTGCGGCAGCAGGTCCCGAGGACATTGAGGCGGTTCGCATTGATACCAGCGACAATGGCACCTGTCTGGAACTGCCCACGGCACAAACCCATGCCTCACCCGGTGATCTGGCCGCAATCAGGCCGGATACGGGGAACCACTGGGCACTCGCTATGGTGCGCTGGACCCGGGTGACACCAAAACTGTCTCGCCTCGTGGGGTTAGAGCTGTTGAAATACGACTACAAGCCCTGTGCCGCGGCACTGACCCGCAAACAGAAACAGACCAGCGCCTATTTTTCCTGTCTGCTGCTAAAAGGGTCCGGGGCGGATCTTGAGCTTCTCTCGCCGTCCATACCTTTTACCGAGGGTAGCGAGGTGGTTATTGTCAGCACCAGCGGCAAGCAATTCGCAATCCTGCAATCCACCTGCGACTCAAGCTATCATGTCAGCAGATTCAAGCTAACAATGCTTACCCCTGAAACGGGCGTCTGATAACTGCGAAGCAGAGATGTTCAACACAACCATACACTTGCCGAAACACCGCTAATGGAAACGATCTGTGGAAACTGAGCAAAATATCAATCTGCTGCTGGTGCACGACCACATTGAAGAAGCCAACCGCGTGGTCAGCCTGCTGCGCAATGCCAACTATCGGGTCGATCCCCAGTACGCGGGAAACCCCACCGACCTGAACAAAAAAATTCAGGAAAGAAACTGGGATCTGGCCATTGTTCAGTACGATTGCCAGACGATTCCGAACAAGACCCTTTTCCATCAGATCAGGCGACTCAACAAGGACATTCCGACCCTGCTCACCATTCCCGAGCTTGCCCCCGGACCCATGGTCGACGGCCTGAAAATGGGTGCGAGCAACGTCGTTCCCGCGGATGAAGACCAATTGCTGATTCATATTGTGGGCCGCATACTTTACGATCTGGAACAGCGCCGCAAGCAGCGTTACTGGAAAAGACGGTTTTCAGAATCCGAAAACCGCTTTGAAAGTCTGATCATGAGCTCCCAGGATGGCATAGCCATCATTCAGGAAGGAACCTTCGTCCTGGTCAATGACACCTTCGCCAAGCTGTTGGGCTACGGCAACCACGAGGATATGGAGCTGCTGCCGGTCGTTGACAGCATTGCCAAAGGTTATCAATTTGATTTCAAAAAATACCTGAAACCGCTGGATTTCGAAAATGCAATCCCCAGCGAAAATATGACATTCGAAGCGGTCATGGCAGACGAGCACTCCACCCTGCCTATAAGGGCGCAGATTTCCCAGATTGATTACCATGGAGAACCGGCAATTCAGCTGCTGGTGGGCAAGGAGTTTATTTCAGAGCCGGCGTCGCTATTGGTACAGGCCAGCGAAGATGAGGAGAGCGCCAACCCGGGCAAAATCAGACTCAACGAAATGCTGGGCGCAATCAACGGGGCAATCACCAGAAGCGCGAAAACCGGCGAGGATTCCCTGCTCTACTACCTGCAGATTGATCAGCACGGGGAGCTTCAGAAGCGTCTCGGAATCGGGGAGTCCGAGGAGGGGATTCAGCAACTGGCAAGGTTCATAGAACAGCATACAGGGGATACCCACGCCTTTGGCCGTATTCGTGAAGACGCGTTTATTGTTATCGGCAAAAACCGCGATACCGAGGAAAGCCTGGCTTTTTCAGAGTCCATTATCAAAAAAGTCGAGGAACAGGTTTTTGAAACCGAGGAAGGCAGCTTTTCCTGCACCCTGAGTATCGGCATCACACCGATCAACGAAGCGAGCATCTCGGCGGATGGCTGCCTGGCCAACAGCCTCCAGGCCATCGCTGATCTGGGCACGGATCAGGGAACCTCTGGACTCAAAGCCAAATTCTATGAGCCGGTGTTCGAATCTTCCTCAGCGAGCATGCCCAATAACGAGCTGGTTGCTATTGGCAAGCAACTCATCAGCAATAACCTCATTGATGTCGCCTATCAGCCCATCGTAGGCCTGAAAAGCAGCGGCCTTGAACTCTACGAAAGCCGGATGACCATCAAGCCGGGCACATTCAAGGACGGGTTACCCAGTGATTTCATCAGCAGTATCTTCGCACTCGACATCGGCAAAGAGCTCGATCGCTGCGTTATCGCCCAGGCGCTCAAGGATCTGGCGCCCAAATGCCAGGCCTCGGCGGACATAAAACTGTTTGTCAACATCAACGACGGCACCATCCTGGACGAAACCTTTCTGCCCTGGTTCAAGCGGCAACTACAGGACAACCACGTCGCCCCATCCCATATCGTCATTCAGCTCCGGGAAACCGACCTGAGCAAGCATTTTGCCAAAGCGGCCGCGTTGCTGGCCGGTGCCAGGAACATGGGCGCGGAGACCTGTATTTCCCACTTCGGTCTGGCCATTAATCCCATGGCCATTCTGAATAAGCTGCGATTTCACTATGTGAAGATGGATCACTACCTGGCTGAAAAAGCGCAAAAGTCCCAGGACTCCATGGCCAGCTTGAAAGAGTTGATGGGACAGCTTAAGTCGGAAGGACAGCGCGTCATCGTCCCACACATCGAAACCGCGTCCATTATTCCGGCGCTTTGGCAGGCGGACGTGGACTTTCTGCAGGGAAACTACATCCAGCAGCCGCAACTGGAGATGAACTTCGACTTCTCGGCTGACTAATTCAACGGGCCCGAAAAATGCCCGTTTACGACCCCGGTCCGCCGATCAGGAACTTTTTGCCAGGGTATCGCGATCGCGGATCCCCATCAGATAGAGAATACTGTCGAGCCCCAGATTAGAGATTGCATGCTTGGCATTGGCGCGCACCACTGGCTTGGCACGGAAGGCAATGCCCAGTCCGGCAATACTCAACATGGGCAGATCATTGGCACCGTCGCCCACCGCCACCACCTGTTCAAGACTGATGGTCTCCTGTGCCGCCAGACTCTTGAGCAAAAACGCTTTCCTGTCGCCGTCCACCACCTCTCCGACCACCCGGCCCGTCACTTTGCCCTCAACAATTTCGAGCTGATTGGCATAAACATAATCCAGTCCGAGCCTCGCCTGAATCAGACGGCCAAAATACTCGAAACCGCCAGACAGGATCGCGGTTTTATAGCCCAATGACTTGAGCGTAGAGATCAGCGATTCCGCTCCCTCGGTCATGGACAATCGCGCCGCGACTTTCGCGAGGACCGATTCATCCAGGCCCTTTAGAAGGGCGACGCGACGGCTGAAACTCTCCTTGAAGTCGATCTCGCCGCGCATGGCGGACTCCGTGATGGCGGAAACCTGTTCACCGACACCGGCCTCCTTGGCCAACTCGTCTATCACTTCCGCCTCAATCAGGGTCGAATCCATATCGAAAACCACCAGCCGTCGGTGGCGGCGGAAAATATTATCCTCCTGGTAGGCGATATCGACATCCATTTCAGATGCCAATTCCAGTAACGCTGTCCGGAATGCGGCCGCGTCCGACGCTCCACCACGAACGGAAAACTCCACGCAGGCCTTGCTATGGGTATCAATGCGATCCAGGGGAATACGGCCCGACAGCCGGACAATCTGATCAATATTGAGCGCAAAACTGGAAATCACCGAGGTGACCCTTGCGATATGCTCGGCGGTAAGCCGCCTGCCGAGAAGGGTGACAATGTGCCGGGGCTTGCCCTGCTGTGCCACCCAATGGGAATAACTCGCCTCACTGACCGGTTGAAACCGGACCTGCATCCCCAACCTATGGAGCTCAAAAAGCACTTCCTTCAGCACCGCTCCGGTGTCATAGGGTTCTGCGATATCCGCCAGGATGCCCAGCGAGAGCGTGTCGTGAATCACCGCCTGACCAATATCGAGAATGGTACCACCGTGCTGGGCGAGAACCCGCGTAACGGCATTGGTAACACCCGGCTTGTCGTCGCCAGAGACATTGATTAGTACGATTTCTTTCACTTTACTGCCAGCGTTGGTAATGGGGTCGCCATTATAGGGCAGGCACTGGTAAGATAACACGGCCTTCAACACTCACCAGACGAATCCGGAATGCCCCTGCCCAACCTGTCCTTTGGCCGAAAAATGCTCGCCGGAATACTTGTCTACGTGATGGTAACAGGCGCGCTCATGGGCCTGGCAAACCTGTTTCAACTGGAGGCTCTCACCAAGCAGGAACAGGACAGTCTCGGTCAGGCGCTGCTGGCACAGCTGGCCGAAACGGTGCGCGATCCGCTCCTGGAGAATGACATTATCAGTCTCCAGGTCATTATCGACCAGCTCGTCAACCAGACACCCCAGGTGGAGCGAGTCTCTGTTTACGATTCCCGCAATCGCCTGTTGGCCCAAAGCCAGAGTCACTTTGGTTCGGAAAACAAGCTCAACGCTTACACCGCGCCGGTCACGGTCGACAACACCATTACAGGTCAGGTCAGGCTGGAGCTCAACGTCGACCGCAGCAGGGCTCCGTACCTGCAGCTAACCGCATCCATGTTCACCCTTTGGCTGCTTTCCAGTGTCGTTTTCGGTGTCTGGTTGACGAAAAACGCAACGGCGTTATCAGCCCGAATTGCGCGGATTAGTCGCCAACTTGCCACAGATAGCGAGGGTGCAGATGACAGCGACGAACTGACCCGGCTGGAAAATCAGCTGATTCCTTTGCTGAGCGAAGAAAACGAGACAAGCTGGGCATCGAAATCCTGCCATTGTCTGCTCGGGATATACGTGGCGAATATGCCCAGGCTTAGGGCTCAACTCAATACTGAACACTTCAACCAGATACTCGACAATATCGACACGGACCTGAACCGCATCATGCAGATTTACCGGGGCGAGCGGCTGCTGACGCTGGACGGTTATGCCTATATCCGTTTCGCCGGGCATGAGGACAGCGACAACGAACTTCTCCATGCCGTCAGTCTGGGGGCGGCGTTAATTGAAACCTGCAGGGAAGGCGCGCTTACCGACGGGCTGGCACTGGAAATGAAGATTGCCATCGCTGTTCAAAGCGACAGTAAGCCAGGGCACTGGCGTGAAGGCATCGCCCTGCAAAAGACTGTTGACCGGCTGCAGCAACTCTTTCCCCTCGCCGGTCCCTGGGAGATGGTGATCGATTCCAACCTTATCGAAGGTGACGAACTGCCCTTTTGCGACTGCGATCCACTCGCGGACTCCGATGCCCAGTTATTCCGCCATTTCACTCCCCAACAACAGTTGGTGTACGAGCGCCAGATTGCTTTTCTACGACAGAGGTCGGCCGCCACGGCATGACATTGACCCGGCGCAAGTCCGCTGCTTGTCGACTGGCTTACCATACCTGATGACAAGATGGCCGTTTCATCGGTAACAATTCTTTCACTCACACTTGTTAACGTACGCCAATCCGTTCGTGGCACGGATCGCGCCGATTACCGGATATAAAAAGAGGCATCATTTTTGCGTCTTGTAATACGGGGTAGCAATACCAACGCCCGAGATATTACCACCACAGTCGAATTGATGAGGTTGACATGAGTAGAGTGGCACTAGTAACCGGTGGCACCCGAGGTATTGGCGAGGCAATTGCCATTGCCCTGCACGAGAACGGCTATTGTACGGTCGCCAACTACGGCGGCAATGACACGGTGGCCAGGGAGTTCACCGAGCGTACCGGCATCCCGTCCTATCGGTTTGATGTCTCGGATTATGACGCCTGCGCCAGGTCGGTCGCGGACATTGAAGCCCAGTACGGCCCCGTCGATATTCTCATCAACAACGCCGGAATCACCCGGGACGCCACTATGCATCGTATGACCTTCGAGCAGTGGCAGGCCGTAATCAATACCAACCTCGGCGCAAGCTTTAACATGAGCCGGGCTGTGATTGAGGGCATGCGGGCGCGGAAATTTGGTCGCATTGTCAATATCGGTTCCATGAACGGTCAGGCCGGCCAGTATGGTCAGGTCAATTACGCCGCCGCCAAATCGGGCATACACGGTTTCACAAAGGCCCTTGCGCTGGAGTGCGCCGCCCACGGTATCACCGTAAACGCTCTGGCACCTGGCTACATCGAAACGGACATGGTTCGATCCGTTCCGGAAAATGTGCTGAAGAAAATTGTCGAGAAAATACCCGTCGGACGCATTGGGCAGGCCCGTGAGGTGGCCCGCGGTGTGCTATTTTTGATCGACGACGACGCCGGGTTCATTACCGGTTCGACACTTTCGATCAATGGCGGCAATCATATGTATTAGACTTGTGGATGGAATTTTAAATGCTGGCATTGATGCATGGACGAGGCAATAGACACCGTTTCAGGATGCGGAATCGGGTTTATCGTACTTCCCTCGCATAGTCAGCCGACGTGTTTAGACGTGCATTTTTCTATTTCCACCGTGTTATATCGTTTAACCTGACAGCAACCGAGAAGGATTTTTCATGGCCGACAGCAGTCACTTTCCACCCGATCAGGATTTCGATCTCAGCGAAAAGCTGCAGGAGATTCTCACCCACCTGCCGGATCTGGATCTTGATGAGGATTCGGTGGAGACACTGGACCATGAGGTGCGCTCAGCCATCGCCAAGATCACCGGTGGCCTCTCGCCGGTGGAACTGGGCAAGGCCTATTTCGATTGGCTGGCCCACCTGTCCATCTCCCCCGGCAAACGCGAGCAGTTGCGAAAAAATCTACAGCAAAAGCTGATGGAGCTTGCCACCTTTGCGACCGCTCAGGTCGCGTTGAAGGACGACGCGCCCAGGGCATCGTTGAAAAACACGCCCTTTTCCGACGAAGCCTGGCAAAAGCCACCCTTCAACCTGTTGGCGAAAACCTACTTGTCCGTCAGGGAACTGGCAATGCAGGCGACGGAAAATGTACCTGGCGCAGAAAGGGGCAGCCTGCAACTGGTGAATTTCCTCAATACGCAGATTCTCGAAGCGCTGTCTCCAGCCAATTTCCCGATGACCAACCCGGATGTCATCGCAGCAACGAAGGAGGAGAAAGGCCAGAACCTGGTGCGCGGCCTGGAGCTCTATCGCCGGGATCTCGAGCAGAGCACCCAGAAAAACCCCAAACCGGACATGGGCGAATTCAAAGTGGGTGTCAATCTGGCCGTCACCCCCGGCAAAGTTATCTATCAGAATCGACTGATGGAACTGATCCAGTACACACCAAAGACCAGTACCGTCGCCAGGGAGCCGGTACTGTTCGTGCCCGCCTGGGTGATGAAGTATTACATCATGGATCTCTCACCACGGAATTCCATGGTCAACTATCTGCTGGAGCAGGGCAAAACCGTTTTCATGATTTCCTGGAAGAACCCCCAGGAAGAAGATCGCGAAGTGGCCATGGAGGATTATCTGAACGAAGGCTTCATGCAAGCCGTTCAGGCTGTAAAGACCATCGTTCCCGACACCAGGATCAATATGGTGGGCTACTGCATTGGAGGCACTCTGCTGGCGATCGGCGCCGCCACCCTGGCCCGTGAAGACGACGACATTATCAACAGCCTCACCCTGTTCGCAGCCCAGGTGGATTTCACGGAATCCGGGGAAATCAAGCAACTGCTGAACTCAAGTCAATTGGCTTTCCTGGAAAGTCACATGTGGACCGATGGCTACCTGCCCTCACAGATGATGGGGGCCTCCTTCAAATCCCTGCGGCCCAGGGAGCAGGTCTGGAACAATTACATCAATCGCTATTACCTGGGCAAGGAAACGCCCCCCATCGATCTCATGGCCTGGAACGCCGATGGCACACGTATGCCCTACAGGATGCACAGTCGCTATCTGCGGGAACTTTACATGGAAAACCGCCTGGCGGAATGCCGGTTCGAAGTAAACGGTCGCCCTGTTTCGCTGCTCGATATCCGCGCCCCCTTTTTCGTGGTCGGCACACGCGCAGACCATATTGCGCCGTGGAAATCCGTCTACAAAATAAACCGGCTGACCCGTGCCCCCGTCACATTCCTGCTCACCAGCGGTGGCCACAATGCAGGGATCATCAGCGGCCCCGTGCACCCGCGACGCAGCTATCAGATGGCAACACAAAGACCGGATGACAAGTACATCGACCCGGATTCATGGGCGGAAAGCCAGCCCGTACAACCGGGATCCTGGTGGCCCGCCTGGGACAACTGGCTGACCGAGCACAGTTCGGGAGAACGCAAGCCGCCCGCCACCGGCGCCCCCCGCAAAGGCTATAAGGTTCTCAGGGATGCCCCCGGAGAATACGTCTTGGGCTAGTCACTAACCTGCCAACTGGTATCCGGCTCCATAGACAGAC
>PABE01000027.1 GCA_002702725.1 Porticoccaceae bacterium | reverse complement strand
TGTAACTGCGTTTCTGATTCATACTGACACCTTAATGGTTGACGTTTATTGTCTCTCATTAAAGTGTCCGGTTCTATTAGACCACTACAATTATTAGTGCGGAAATTATTACAATTCCTTTATTACTAAGTGCATCAATGGGTGTTTTGAATACGAAATAGCCCACTAGAAGTAGTGCTAGTACAACTAAGAAAACGATTATTCTCTGACCCTTTGGCATAAATGCTCCCTGGAGGATCTTAGCGGCTAACGTCGCCAATCAGCGGGCCAGCAAAATGGCATGCCATTTTTGCTGGTTCCGCTGAATTGGCCTTGTTAGCTGATTATTACTCATGCTGAATGTAAAACCTTTCTACCAAGTCGATTATCAGATCTGAGGGATCTTCTCCCCTTTCCTTCATGGCCAGCATTTCTTTCAAATGCTCCTTGTCTAAGAAAACGATAACTTTTTCATCTTGAGTAAAAACAGTATTTCTTTGACGGTGAGCTGATTCATTAGGTTGCTTGCTGCAAACCATTAATGCAAGCTTTCCCATTGGATTCGTTAAGTAATTCCTAGTTTGGTTTACTTCTTCATGCCCGATCTCAGTATTGTCGTAGTTCTTATACTCCACCAATATCATTCGAGCGTTTAGCTCGAGAAATAGATGATGCCAATTATTGGAGTTTGGATTAGTATTTTGGGTGATATTTCTGTTTGGATAGACCGCATCTCTTCTATTAACACCCGAATATGTTCTTGCTTGCCTGTTTGGTGGACTCAAGGGTGGGACGAATAGAAATGAAAGAATATCCGTACATAAATCTTCGAACTGAACCCAACCAGCAGTGCCTAATGGGCAGTTATCCAGCGCCAATATAAAGTCATTCACCTGACTCATGATGGCAAAAACTCATTAATTAGCTTTTTCCGTTTTGCGATGAGTTTTTTTAGCTTTATGCCATCAATAACCTCTATTTGGGTGTTCTCGTGTTTCTGAAGATCAGAAAGATACTCTTCCGCAACAGACGTCAAAATACTATTGGTAATAAGTAGCATTTTACTATCATGAGGCAATATTCTGCGCTTATATTCAAATAACTGTTGTATTGTATTTATGCTAAAACGTTCGTTCCTATAAAACTTAACTTCAACAATCCATGTTTCCTTTTGTGTGGAGCCAAATGGGTTTTTTGTGAAGGCTTCAGCAATAAAATCAATCCCGTAGTCTGAGTTATGGAACTCACGTTTTATATTTTTAAATCCATATTCTCTAAGCAATAAATATGTGAATTCTTCAAAACTTTTAGCAGAGAAATCATCAAAACTCACATGCGTTAAAACATTGATTTGTCGTTTTAATAATTCAATTCCAGAATCGATATTGCTGTACAAATTAATCGTATTAAGATTTTTCAACTGCCAAGGGATATTGCACCTTTCAATGGCGACTGGAATTACAGTAACCTTCCTTTTATTACTTTCATCGAGAAATTCGTAAAGCTCTTTTCCGCTGTAAACAGAGTTAAAATAGGCTTTAGAGAGCAGCAATAGAACGATGTCACTAGATTCGACAAAGTACTTCAGGTTGGTTTGAATATTTGAACCAGGGTCAAGATCGAAGCTGCTTAGAACTTCAATACTGTCATCACGAAGCCTTCTTTCAATGTTTGAGGCTACTTCAATGTCAGCATGGCAGTATGAGAGAAATACTCTTTTTCTATTGCTCATAGTCTTTTAATTGTCTCTCCATATTTTTACAGCTAACGCCCACCTTTGGGGCTGACAAAATAAGCGTAGCGTTTTTGGCAGTCCCAGCCCCGCAGGGGCGACAACAGGTACTTGTTAAGGTTTGTTTTTGTCATTATTTAAAGCCGCTATTGCTTGAACAAGTTCAGGAGTTAAATTTGTTGGCCCGTCCCCACGGGACAAGAGCTTGCCTATTAGGGCTTCTATGACGCGGGGCCGTTCGGACTCTGGAATGTGGCCCACGAGACTAAAGGCAAATAGCATATCTTGGTTTTTAACCAGCTCTTGGTAAAACACATTAAGTTGCTTGAGATTTTTGTTGTAGAGGTAGAAAAAACCGGCACCAATAAACTGTGTAAAAACACCCGCAGCAGTGGTGGTTACTGATATAGCTGTACTACTGCCGAAAAATGCCAGACCGATGCCAAACACCAAAGCGACTAGACCAATTATGAGAGCACTCAGACTTGCCCAAAAGCTCCAAGCAACATGTGACTTGTTCGTTTTGTAGTACGAATCTACATATGAATTAATTTTCGTCGAGTCCATGTAAAACCTTAACGCTGCGGTTTGGGGCTGGCATGGAGCGCCAGCGGAATGGCAGTCCCAGCCGAAGGCGACAACACCGCCTTGTTATGCATTTTCCAAAAGAAATACAAGGCCTTTGGAAATAGCTGCTTTCGCCCCCGATACCGCGAGGTCGATAGCGCCGCTTTTAGCCGCCGAGGATATTTGTTCTCCAAAGGACTCTTCACTAGATAGTGAGGACGGAATTCTTAGTATCTCGAGACCTTTCACAGATAACACAGCATCTGTAGTTCCATCATATGTGACTGAACTTGCTTGAATATAGCCAGCAGATACCAACCATGTTAGCGTGTGCTCATATATTGAAAATTTGTCAAATGCGTCTAGTTCTGTGTCTTCCTCATCAAACAGTTCTGAACTCATCTCCATAAAATCAATGTCGGTAGGAACGGGAAAGGAAACATACAACTTGGCGAAAGTTGCAGCTGTACATCTATCAAACAAATCAATGTTATTCATATATCACTCCTTGAATGCATAACGCTCGCCTTTGGGGCAGGCAAAATAAGCGCAGCGTTTTTGACTGTCCCAGCCCCGCAGGGGCGACAACAGGCGCTTGTTAGGTGCTTTGCTGATTTGGATACCGTACTGCAAAAATACCCCCTGCGACTAAACCTGCCGCTAGCGTTGAAATAACCCACTCTGGCTCATTGGACCTGATGCAAACTATTAACATTGGCAGACTGGCGACTAGCCCCGCAATGATAAATGCCTGACGAGATACAGACGAGCGCTTGAATAGAAAGTAAAGAATTGGCCCACCAATCACGACAAAATACATGCCTGTAAACATCGCAACCAGAGCCCATAACATGCCCGTATTTGGGAGTTCAGTAAACGAAAGCTCCAAACCATCATAGATGCATGCAGCTACATAAATTACTGTTACCGCAACCCAACTCAAAATAATGGTTGATAGTTCACGCATCACTCTGTGCACCTAACAGTATGTTAATGAGGTTTTCGACCTCATAATAATTATTAGCGGTCATACTCGATAACAAATCCGCACATGACAATCGCTCACTAACCCTTTGAAAATATTGCGTATCTTCAACATAAATTGCAGCACGAAAAAATATCGGGTAGCGTGCCCGGCAAGCCATTGATTGGCTCATTTGGCATTCTATCGCTCAGGGAGGAGGGTTTTGCCATGACGGAATCTCCATTTCTCATATCTGGCCAGCTTTAAATAGGTGGGTTCGCATCTACAGCTATTGGCCGAGGCGCACCTGTACCGAACCGAATATTCCATAGTGTCCTGTCGAAAGCAACACTCCGCGGACCTGGACCCCAGCACACAGATCAAACCATACTCACCCGGCCCGCGCCTGATCGTGGAGGTCTGACATCAGGGATGGGACCTTCCCCGGTGCGGGTGGACAGCCCCGCTCGTTGACACCCCGGGTCCAGGGCTTTAACTCCGGCTGGTTGACCCCAATTATCCAACCCCATGGAAACCGCCGTTTGTGGTCCACCGGCGAGAACCTTTACACTGGCCCGCTGTCTGTATGGGCTTAATCTGAGGGTGCGATTTTCATGTCGGTACAAGAACAATTTCAGCAGCTGCAAAGTCACCTGGACAGCCAGATCGTCGGCCAGGGCCATCTCACCCAGCGCCTGCTTATGGCCCTGCTGGCCAATGGCCACCTGCTGGTGGAGGGGGCGCCGGGGCTTGCCAAGACCAAGGCGGTAAAAACCCTGGCCGAGCACATCGAAGGCGACTTCCACCGCATTCAGTTTACGCCGGACCTGCTGCCGGCGGACATTACCGGCAGCGATATCTACCGACCCCAGGACGGCAGCTTTCAGTTCCAGAAGGGGCCGCTGTTCCACAACCTGCTGCTGGCGGACGAGGTCAACCGGGCGCCGGCCAAGGTGCAGTCCGCGCTGCTGGAAGCCATGGCCGAGCACCAGGTGAGCGTCGGCTCGACCACCTATGCCCTGCCCGATCTGTTTATGGTCATGGCCACCCAGAACCCCATAGAGCAGGAAGGCACCTATCCCCTGCCCGAGGCCCAGATGGACCGGTTTCTGCTCCATGTTCTGGTGTCCTACCCTAGCGCCGAGAGCGAGCGGCAGATTCTTCAGCTTTCCCGGCAGGAAGCCAGTGGCCAGTCCGCCGCGCCGGGGGTGAAAGTGCCCCAGTCGGCCATTTTCGAGGCCCGCCGCCAGGCACTGGCGGTGCACATGGCAGAACCGGTGGAGGAGTACCTGGTACAGCTTATTCTGGCGAGCCGGGATCCATCCCCCTACAGCGAGGAGCTGGCCCAGTGGCTTGACTATGGTGGCAGTCCCAGGGCGACCATCGCCCTGGATCGTTGCGCCCGGGTACAGGCCTGGCTGGCGGGCCGGGATTTTGTCACCCCGGACGATATCCGGGCGGTGATCAACGACGTGCTCCGCCACCGCCTGATACTCAGTTTTGAGGCCGAGGCCAGCGGCGTCACCCCGGATCAGGTGGTCGATGATCTGACCCGCCGGGTGCCGTCGGCCTGACGGGAGCGGACGCCACCAAGCCCATGCGGAACCCATCCGATATTCCCGCCGACGCCGCCGGTATTGCCGTGCCGGATGCCGCCTCACTGGTGGCACTGCGGCATCGCGCCCGGGAAATCCATCTGTTTCCGCGCCAACGCGCCCTTGCATCCCAGGGCGGGCACTACCGGTCGGCCTTCAGGGGCCGGGGCATGGAATTCGACGAGGTGCGTGCCTACCAGCCGGGGGACGATATCCGCACCATCGACTGGCGGGTCACCGCCCGCACCAACAGCACCCATACGAAGGTTTTCCGGGAGGAGCGGGAGCGGCCGGTTCTGATCGCCGCCGACCTGCGGGGCCCGATGTTTTTCGGCAGCCGGCGCCTGAAATCCATGGTCGCGGCGGAGATCGCCACGCTTCTGGCCTGGGCGGGCGTCAACGCCAACGACCGCGTCGGCGCCCTGGTCTTTGGCGACAGCCGGCAGTGGGACAGCCGCAGCAAGCGCAGTCACCACAGCGTGCTTCGGGTGGTTCAGCATCTGGTGGAGGCCTGCACCGCGCTGCTCACTGAGCCGGAGCCCGACGCTGATACCTGCCGACTGGAAACCATTCTGGAGGACTGCCGCCGCGTGACCACCCCCGGCACCAGCCTGGTGCTGGTCAGCGACTTCCACGACCTGAACAGCGAATGCGAAAAGCACCTTTATGAGCTGGCCCGCCATTGCGACGTCACCCTGTGCTGGGTCTACGACCCGCTGGAAGCGGAGCTGCCGCCACCGGGCCTGTACGCGGTCAGCGGCGACGACGGGGTGGTCACCCTCAACAGCCGCAACGAGAAGGCCCGCCAGCAATTCCGGCAGTTGTTTGATCAGCGCCGGGAAAAACTGAAAGCCTGCGCAAACCGGTTTGCGCTCCAGATGCTGGAATGCCCGACGGACACCGCCGTCATCGAGCCCCTGCGCGCCGCCTTCGGTGGCCGACAACGGAGGGGGCAGCGGTGAACCCGAACCCCCTGGACCAATTGCGCGACGTCCACCTGCCCCCGCCCCCCGGTTGGTGGCCACCGGCCCCCGGCTGGTGGCTGCTGGCGGCACTGATCATTATTCTGATGGTGGCGGGCGCATTGCGGTGGCGACGCCGGCGGGTTCAAACCCGCCACCGGCGAATGGCGATACAGGCACTGTCGACCCTGGAGGCGCAGAACTCCGAGCAGTGGCTCACGGACCTGTTTAACCTGGTGCGACGGCTTTGCCGCGCCGAGGATCCGCTGAGCCCGGTTTTATCCGAAGGCAATGACCAACTGCTCGACCGGCTTGACGAACACAGCAAGGGCGCCCTGGGCCGGGATCTTGAACGCCACGGGACGTCCCTCGCCAGTCTCCGCCAAAACGTCTACCAGGCGACGCCGCAAACGCTGTCGGAACCCCAGCGCCGCGTTCTGGTGCAGCACGTGCGCCGCTACCTGAAACAAACCGGGGGGAAAGGCCAATGCTGAATCTGGTCTGGCCCTGGATGGCGATGATCCTGCCCCTGCCGCTGCTCTATCGCCTGCTCAGAAAACCTGCGTCCACGTCGGCGGCAAGCCTGCAATCGGCCTTCTATGCCCGACTGACCGGCGCCTTTGCCGCCGATGCCAGGCCACAATCCCGCCGCCTTCAGCTGGTTCTGATCAGCCTGGCCTGGATAGCCCTTGTGGCCGCCCTCACCCGCCCCACCTGGGTCGGCGAACCCGTCGCGCTGCCGGCGAGCGGGCGAGACCTGCTGCTGGCGGTGGATATCTCGGAGAGCATGGCGACGGAGGATATGCAGGTCAACCGATCGCTCTACCCGCGGCTTTCCGTGGTGCAGAAAGTGGTCGGGGACTTTGTCGCCAACCGCCGGGGCGACCGGCTGGGGCTGATCCTGTTCGGTTCCCAGGCCTATCTGCAGGCGCCGCTGACCTTTGACCGGAAGACGGTCAGCACCCTGCTGCGGGAGGCCCGGATCGGCTTTGCCGGCCGCGCCACCGCCATCGGCGACGCCATCGCCATTGCCATCAAGCGGCTGGCGGATCGCCCGGCGGACAGCAAGGTGCTGATTCTGCTCAGCGACGGCGCCGATACCGCCAGTGAGATACCGCCGGTGAAAGCGGCGGAACTGGCGGCTCAGGAAGGCATTCGCATCTACACCATCGGGGTAGGTTCGGGGGAAATGACCTCCCGTGGGCTGTTTGGCCAGCATGTCTTCAACCCCGCCGCCGACCTGGACGAAAAGACCCTGACCGCCATTGCCGATCTGACCGGCGGGCGCTATTTCCGCGCCCGCGACCCGGCGCAACTGGCGGAAATCTATCAGACCCTCGATGCCCTCGAGCCCATCGAACAGGAGGGCCAGACCCTGCGCCCCACCCGCGCCCTCTACCATTGGCCCCTGAGCATTGCACTGGGCCTGACCTTCATGGCGCTTATCGCTCACCTTTTCGGCAGCGGAACAACCCGGAGTGCGGAATGACCGAGTGGCTGGCCGGTATTGAACAGTTCCATTTCCTGCGGCCCTGGTGGCTGCTGGCGTTCCCGCTTTGTTGCCTGCTCGCCTGGCGCCTGACCCACATCTCCGCCGCCCGGGGCAACTGGTCGAAGGTGATTGCCCCGGCACTCCTCCCCCTGCTGGTCAAGGCCGGGAAAGACGGGCAGAGACTGTCCCGTTCCGGGCTGATTCTCGCCGGACTGCTGGCCAGCGTCGCCCTCGCCGGTCCCACCTGGGAAAAGGTGCCATTGCCCGCGCACAAAAAGGACAGCGCGCTGGTTATCCTCTTTGACCTGTCGCCCTCCATGCTGGCCTCGGACCTGAAGCCCGATCGGCTGACCAGGGCGCGGCTCAAAACAATTGATCTGCTCAACACCTACCGTGAGGGCAGCGTCGCCCTGGTGGCCTACAGCGGCGATGCCCATGTCGTGACTCCGGTCACCGACGACAACGCTACCTTGATTGCACTGCTACCCTCGCTGCATCCGGATATCATGCCCGTCGCCGGCAGCCGCCCGGAGCAGGCCCTGGAACGGGGACTGGAACTGGCCATGAATGCCGGCTTCCTGGAGGGTGAGTTGCTATTCGTCACCGATGGCATGACCCGTGAGGCCATCGAGAATATCCACAGCACCCTGCGCAGCTTCCCGAACTTCCGTCTCTCGATTCTCGGTGTCGGCACCGAAGACGGCGCACCCGTGCCCCTGGGAGAACAGGGTTTTGCCCGGGACAGCCAGGGGGGTATCGTCATCGCCTCACTGAACAGCCGGGAACTGGAGGGGCTGGCGACAAGAAACGGCGGTGGCTTTACGCCGCTCACGGCCACCGATGCCGACATCCGGTACCTGTCCGATCAGCTCGGCCAGCGGATCAACACCGACACCGTCGCCCTCGATCGCACCATGGATACCTGGCAGGACCAGGGCTACTGGCTGGCCCTGCTGCTGGTGCCCTTCGCAATCGCCGCTTTCCGCAAAGGCCTGCTGGCGCTGGTTCTGGTAACGCCGCTCATCTACAGCCCGGACAGTCGCGCGGAGTGGTGGCAGGATCTCTGGTCCACTCCGGATCAACAGGCTTATCGGGCCCTTGAGAACCACCAGCCGGAACAGGCGGCATCGCTGTTCGAGGACGACCAGTGGCGGGGCATCGCCCAATACCGGTCGGAGAACTACGAGGCCGCGGCGGGGGCCTTCGATGGCGCCCAGAATGCCGATGGCCACTACAACCAGGGCAACGCCCTGGCCCGGTCGGGTCAACTTGCCGAAGCCATAGACGCCTATGAAAAGGCGCTGGAGGCCAATCCCGATATGGACGATGCGCGGCACAACAAGGCCATCGTCGAGCAGATGCTCCGCGACCAGAACCGGCAGGACAACGCCCAGTCCGGTGGCGATAAGGCGCCTTCAGGTGACCAGGAAAACAGCCAATCACCCGAGGATGGCAAGCCCTCTGATTCCGGCGATCAGGGCGAAGGGCAGGATCAGTCCGGCGCCGACGGGGAGCAAAACCAGCCCGATCCGGGTGAGACTGATGCACAGGACCGAAGCGGTGACCCCGGCGACAATTCGGGCGACAGTCGGGAGTCGTCTGGACAACAACCGGAACAGCCGGCCGGCGCGGCCGGCCAGACCGATTCGGACCTCCAGAATCAGTCGGAGGACGACGGAACCCCGAACCGGAACCAGGGCAGAGAAAACAGCGGCAAGGCAGACGAACAGGATGACCTGCAACCCGGCGCTGCAGGCAATGGGAAAACACCCGCCCAGGACACGGACGATGTGCAACCAGTGGCCGGCGACGAAATGAGCGACGCCGAAAACGAGGCCCTGCAACAATGGCTGCGCCGTGTCCCCGACGACCCCGGCGGCCTGCTGCGGCGCAAATTCGACTACGAATCCCGGCAGCGCTTTCGCAACCAGCCCCAGCGCGCGCCGGGACCACCGGACACGTTTAGCGAGGAAAGATGGTAATGGCTGTTGTCTTCTCTTCCCCGGCGCGAGTCGTTGACTTGCCGGGCCTCCGCAAACAGTGGTTAACCCCGCTACTGGTGCTTTTCTGTCTGGTGGCGGCGGTACCGGCTTTTGCCGACGCGCTAACCGCCAGTGTCGATCGCACGGCCATCAGCCCTAACGAAAGCCTCACCCTGACGGTGCGCTACGACGGCCAGGCCATTGGCGACCCCGACTTTTCCGACCTGGAACGGGATTTCCGGATTCTCTCCAATCAGCGACAGAGCCAGCTTTCCTTTGGCTCCGGCGCCAATCGGTCCTACACCCAGTGGGTTCTGACGCTGATGCCCAAACGAACCGGCGAGCTGGTCATTCCCTCGTTCAATTTCAAGGGGCAGGTCAGCGACGCGGTGCCGATCGCCGTTGACAACAGTCGCCCGGCGGCAGGCAACAAAGAGCCTGTCTTCGTCGAAACCGACGTGGACGAAAAACGGGTCTATGTCGGGCAACAGATACTCCTTACCCAGCGCCTGTACACCGCGGTCAATTTGACCGACCTGTCGGTGACGCCCCTGGATGTCGGTGATGCACAGGCCGTAAAGGTTCATGAAACCCAGTATCAGAAGCGTATAAACGGCGTCGATTACTCGGTTATCGAGATTCGCTACGCCCTGTTCCCCGACAGCCCGGGGGAGCTCACCATTCCCCCGGCACGCTTCACCGGCGTCAAGCCCGACAGGGCCGACCCCTTCGCGCCCTTCGGTCGCTCGTTCTTCAATCGCGGCGGAAAACGCATTGTCCTGGCCACCGAAGAACAACGGATTGAGGTTCTTCCCAAACCCGCATCGCTGTCGGGCCCATGGCTTCCCAGCAAAGGGCTGAGTCTTGCCCAGCGCTGGAGCCATGAACCCGGCGAACTCACCGTCGGCGAGCCGGCAACCCGATCGATCATTATTTCCGCGCAAGGGCTGCAGGGCGCCCAACTGCCACCCCTCCCGACGGAAACCTCCCCCGAGCTTAAAACCTATCCGGATCAGCCGACCATCGAAAACCAGACCAGCGAAAGCGGTGTGGTCGGCACCCGTATCGAGTCCGTAGCACTGGTCGCCACCCGGCCCGGCAAGATCACCCTGCCCCCGGTCACGGTCACCTGGTGGGATACGGTTTCCAACCGGCTGCGTACAACGGAGCTTGAGGCGGTCACCCTCAACATTCTGCCGGCCCCGCAATCCGGCTCGACGGCCCCATCGGGCTCAGCGCCGACGATCACCACGCAAACCAGTGCCGGCGGGCCATCGTCCGGCTATTCGCCGCTTTTCTGGGCCATGGTGGCCAGCAACAGCGTCCTGGCCCTGGCGACACTGACATTTGCCCTGCTGTGGTGGCGACAACGCCAAATCACGCCCGCAAAGGCCGTTGAAACCCCGCCGGACAACCGCGCATCACAGGAGAAAGCCGCCTTTGCCGAGGTCAAGGCGCGCCAGAATCAGGCGCTGGCGCTGTTTCGGGACGCGATACTCCGTTGGTCGCAAATTTACTGGCCCGAAGCGCACCCGAAAACCCTGAATGATATTATTGACCTATGCGGCGACGTGAACCTGAAGCGCCACTTCGACACCCTTGATCGCCAGCTGTACGGCACAGGGTCAGAGCAGGAGGCGCGGGCCAGTACCGCGACCATCGTCAGCTTGCTGGAAAACCTGCGTCAGCAAAAACGACGGACGCGCCAGACAGGACAGGACGGCTTGCCGCCCCTTTACCCTGATACAGGTCAAAACTGACACAGTTTTTGCATTCGACTTTTACTGCAGCGGCGGTTAAAAACCGATTACAGTCACCGGTGCCACGGCGCCGTGGCCGGACTGTGTACAGGCAGGCATAACAATCAACCGAAAGATTGACAACGAGGTTCACATGCGCAGAGTCATTTTCAACCAGAAAGGCGGTGTCGGAAAATCCAGCATTACCTGCAACCTCGCGGCCATCGCGGCAAGCCGGGGCAAGAAAGTGCTGGTCCTCGATCTCGATCCCCAGGCCAACAGCACCCACTATCTGTTGGGCACCACACCCCATGAACTGGAAACCAGTATTGCCGCCTATTACCGCGATACCCTGCAGCCCGGCCGCAAAAAGACGGCGCCCATCGAATACGCCTACGAGACCGAATTTGAAAACCTGTTCATCATTCCGTCGAGCGAGGAACTCATCGACCTCGAAACCCGGCTGGAATCCCGCAACAAGATTTACAAGCTGCGCAACTTGCTCGACAAGCTCGACGACGACTTCGACGAAGTCTATATAGACACGGCGCCCGCGCTTAACTTTTACACCAGTTCGGCCCTGATCAGCGGACACCGCTGCCTGATTCCGTTCGATTGCGATGCCTTTTCCCGCCAGGCGCTTTACAACATCATTGACGTGCTGGAAGAAATCAGGGAAGACCATAACGACGAGCTGGAAATCGAGGGTATCGTCGCCAATCTTTTCCAGCCGAGGGCCAGCCTGCCCAGTCGGATCATCGAGGAACTTATCGCCGAAGAGCAGCCGGTATTACCGGTGTACCTGAACCACTCGGTGAAGATGCGCGAGTCCCATCAGGCCAATAAGCCGCTGATCTATTTTGCGCCGTCCCACAACCTTACCCAGCAATACATCGCACTCTACGATCACCTCGAAGCCCCGAAAAAGAAAAAACGGGCAAACGCCGGCTGATCCATAGGCCACGGTGTTGATCGCGGCGGCAAAGCCCGCCGCGAGGGGTCCGTACAGCGACAATCCGGCACCTGTTCGCTAACCCCATTGATTGATGCTGCCGTCATTCGACTGTTATAGTCCTGTGCGGCCTCAACTGCCCTTCTGTAAATTCACCCGATAAAAGGACATATAATATGCCTTGGCAAGACAATCCCATGCGCGAGCAGATCAACCCCCAGGAACAATCCCACCTCACCGATCGCCAGAAAAAACTGCTGCAGATCTGGGTCGACAACCAGGAAACCCTGAACCGCGGCGAATTCGACAAGATGGACCAGTACTTCCACAAGGACTTTTCCTACGGCAACCCGAACCGCCCGGACCTCGGCACCTACGATCAGTGGAAAACCTCTCCGGTAGCGCTGTACAAAACGTTTTTCCCGGCCGCCTACAAGACCATCGACGCGGTAGGCAAGGGCGACAATGAAATCTGGATTTATGCCACCCACTACTGCAAGCATGTTGGCGGGCCCTACATGGGCATTGAGCCAACCGGCAATGAATTCCAGGTCTACTGGTTCTCGATCGTCAAATTCAAGGACGACAAGATCCACCATATTTTCAGCATTTCCGATGTGCTGTCCATGCTCAAGGACATCGGCGTCAAGGAAATCAAGCAGCCCACGGACCCCTACAAGTAACGCCGTCGGGCCAATAAAAAAGGTGAGCAACGCTCACCTTTTTTGTGTCCGCAAAAGCGCTGCGAATCACATCACTGAATATCCCCACAGGTCACGCACGTCGCGGGCCAGTTCTTCGCGAAACTGCGGCGCTGCAATAGCAATCAACTCCCGGGCCCGCTCCTTGAGGGATTTGCCCCGCAAGTTGGCAATCCCGTACTCCGTAATCACATACTGGGCATGGGCGCGGGTGGTGACAACCCCGGCTCCCGGTGTGAGCATCGCGGTAATGCGCGAAACCGTGCCGTGAACCGCTGTGGCCGGCATGGCAATGATGCCCCGCCCGCCCTCCGACAGGGCCGCGCCCCGGATGAAATCCACCTGACCACCGACCCCGGAATAGATATGGGGGCCGATGGAATCGGCGCACACCTGACCGGTCACGTCCACCTGCAAGGCACTGTTGATGGCCACCACATTGTTGTTCTGGCGGATAATCTGGGTGTCGTTGACATACTCGGTATCGAGCAGCACTACATCCGGGTTGTCATCGACAAACTCGTACAGCCGGCGGCTGCCCAGAACAAAGGTCGCGACGATTCGACCGGGGTATTTCCGCTTCCGTGTGTTGGTAATTGCACCGGCGTTATACAGGTCGATCAGCCCGTCGGAAAACATTTCGGTGTGAATACCCAGGTCCCTGTGGTGGGTCAGGTACCCGAGCACGGCGTTGGGGATATCCCCGATGCCCATCTGCAGGCAGTCCCCGTCGTGAATCAGCGAGGCGACGTGCTCACCGATTTTCCGCTCCACCTCACCGGGCTCGTGGCTGAACACCTCGGGCAGCGGGGTATCCGCCTCCAGAATGCGATCAAAGCGGGTGTAGTGTATAAAGCTTTCGCCGTGCACCCGGGGCATCCGGGGATTGATCTGGGCGATGACCTTGTCCGCCACTTCCACCGCCGCCCGGGTCGCCTCGACGGAAATGCCCAGGGAGCAGTTACCGTGGGCATCCGGCGGTGACACCTGAATCAGGGCGGTATCCACCCGCTGCTCACCGCGGCGAAACAGCTTGGGAATTTCCGAGAGGAAGATCGGCACAAACTCATCCCGCCCCTCGTTAACCGTGCGCCGGGTACAACCGCTGACAAAAAAACACCGATTGCGCAGGTGCCCCTGGAGATCCGGCTGGGTGAGCATTTCGGAGTGCTCGGTATGCAGTTGCATCAACTGGATATCGTGTTTGCCGCGGGCGTGGGCGACAAGACCCTCGAGCAGTGCGTAGGGGGTGGCTCCCATGGAGTGGCACCAGATGAACTCGCCATCCGCAATCGGAGAGACCGCCTCCTGGGCAGTGAGCACGGTATTCGGGGAGCTGGGCATAGGGGTGACTCCTTTCATGCCAGAAACATTGACACCTTAAAAAGCTGTCCGATGCCGGGGCAAATTACCAATTGCACCTGCAGGACAACAACCTGCCCGGATATTACCGGGCACTGATCGACAACCAGGATTTCCCTGAACTTTACCGCGGGCAGATGACAGAAATACAGCCATTTGCACAGCAGTCAACAACCCGGAAACCCGCCATCACTCGAATACAATCTCCGGGCCACCGCCTTCGAGCCCGTCCAATGCCGACATGATTTTTTCGGCGATGGACTTGTACTCGCGGGCAATATCGCCGTCGGGATCCCGCACCACGGTCGGCTGACCACTGTCGGTCTCCTCCCGGATTCGCCGATCCAGGGGCAATGCACCAAGCAAGGGCACGCTGTATTCCGCCGACACCCGCTCGCCGCCACCCTCACCGAAGATGGGTTCCTTATGGCCGCAGTTCGAGCAGATATGCATGGCCATATTCTCGACAATGCCCAGCACCGGAATGTCCACCTTGCGGAACATCTCGATACCCTTGCGGGCATCCAGAAGGGCAATGTCCTGGGGCGTGGTGACAATGACGGCGCCGGATACAGCCGCCTTCTGGGCCAGGGTGAGCTGGATATCACCGGTACCCGGCGGCATGTCCACTATCAGCACGTCGAGATCGCTCCACAGGGTCTGGCCGAGCATCTGTATCAGCGCACCGCCGGCCATGGGGCCGCGCCAGACCATGGGGGTCTTGTCAGTGGCCAGATACCCCATACTCATGGACTTGATGCCGTGGGCCTCGACGGGTTCCATATAGTTTTGCTCGATAATCCGGGGCCGTACTGTTTCGTCCAGACCGAGCATTTTTGCCTGGCTGGGGCCGTAGATGTCGGCATCCAGCAAGCCCGTGGAATGGCCGAGGGCCGACAGGGCCAGTGCCAGATTGACCGCCGTGGTGGATTTGCCCACGCCGCCCTTGCCGGACGCCACCGCTACAATGTATTTGATCCGCTCTACGCCCGCGTGGGAGGAAATAGTCGACATTAGCTGCTCCTGATGAAAAACACTGGGAAAAACGCTATAGTTGCGCCCCTTCAACCGCTCTGGACCGCGCCTGCGCCCCGGCATCACAAAGCGACGGGCCGCCCGCTCAGAGGCATACATCCCTACAGAGAAGACCCTGACTGCCCATGACTGAACGCCGCAAGATTCTGGTAACCAGCGCCCTGCCCTATGCCAACGGCGATATTCACCTGGGGCACCTGGTGGAATACATCCAGACCGACATCTGGGCCCGATTCCAGAAACTGCGCGGGCACGAATGTTACTACGTCTGCGCCGACGATGCCCACGGTACCGCGATCATGCTCAAGGCCGAGCAACAGGGAATTTCGCCGGAAGCGCTTATCGCCCAGGTCAAGGAACAGCACGAGAAGGACTTCTCCGACTTCCTGATTCGGTTCGATAACTACCATTCCACCCACTCCCCGGAAAACCGGCGCTTTTCGGAAACCATCTACGGGGCGCTGAAGGCCAACGGCAACATCATCACCCGGGACATCACCCAGGCCTTCGACCCGGAGAAACAGTTATTCCTCGCCGACCGCTACATCAAGGGCACCTGTCCCCGCTGCAAGGCGGACGACCAGTACGGCGACAACTGTGAGGCCTGTGGCGCCACCTATACCCCGACGGAGTTGATCAACCCGAAATCGGCTATTTCAGGGGCGACGCCGGTCGAAAAAGGGTCCACCCACTACTTTTTCAACCTGCCCGCGTTCACCGATTTCCTCAAGGACTGGACACGGGCCGGCCACGTATCGACCGAAATCGCCAACAAGCTGAGCGAGTGGCTGGACGCCGGCCTGCAGGAGTGGGACATCAGCCGCGACGCCCCCTATTTCGGTTTTGAAATCCCCGATGCGCCGGGCAAATTTTTCTACGTATGGCTGGACGCGCCCATCGGCTACATGGCGAGCTTCAAGAATCTCTGTGACCGCCAGGGCATCGATTTCGATCAGTTCTGGAACAGGGACAGTAGCGCCGAGCTCTACCACTTCATCGGCAAGGATATCGTCAACTTCCATGCCCTGTTCTGGCCCGCGATGCTCTCCGATG
>PABE01000026.1 GCA_002702725.1 Porticoccaceae bacterium | reverse complement strand
TTTCTGCACGGTGACCGCGTAGTCGAATCCCTCCAGTATAGAGCTGAAGCGCACTCCATAACCCCCCTCGGAATTTGGCTCATCGAGGTGAATACGGGCAGTCTTGACCAGTTGGCGAGTGAGTGGAGTGGATGCAAGGCCGAAAACCTCGCCGCTATCCTGGTTTACCGGAAACCAGGCACTGTTGGTATCGGGCAGCGTCGCGGGTCGGAAGTACGGGAGTATCAGGAAATCCAGTTTGCTGTTGTCGATGAAATATTCATAGCGAATGGCAGGGGAGGCGCGACGGCGATCCTTGAGGTCGTCCAGCACATAGCGACTGATATCCTGGGTACTCAGCCGGTCGGACGGCGGGAATTCATCGATGCGCCCCCAGATAACCTGCTGAGCTCCCACGGTCAGCCGGAACTGGTCGGAAATATAGCGGAGATAGCTTTCGCCATAATCCAGAAACAGTTCGTCAACCCCGGCATTGCCGTTTTCGTGGTAGCCGTAGACCCGGGCGCTTAGCTGGCCTTCCCAGCGGGGCAGGGATGACCAGGTCAAACTCGCCTCGGAGCGGATATGCCCGTAGGCATCACCGGGCGAGTTGTCGCGGGTGAAGGTGCCGTATTCCACCCAGATGTCGTCGATATGAAAGGCAATCGGTGATTGGTACTGATCTGTCGGGGACAGATCGCCTGCAACGTCAACCTCGGCCTGGCCGGATGCCTCTTCCGCTGTAGTGAGATCCGAAGAGTTATCTTCAAGTATAAGGATATCTTCCTCATGTGGCGGGGCGAGCTGATCGGTGTCGTCTTCGAAGATTATTTCCTCTTCGTCCTCAATGATCAGTTCCTGAGCTTCCAGCACGTTGGGTAACGGGCCCATCGCGAAGACCAGAAGGGTTATTATTGATATTTTCCGATGTGCGTCCTGTGTCGTTTTCGTACAGTCGATCATTAAGGGATGCCCTGGTCGTTGTTACGGGATATAGCTGGCTTCCCTGGACGGGTCAGCCAGGCTGCGTTGCGTGAAAAGGTCGTCCGGCAGCCCCGGGTTGTAACGAATATCGAGGGTGAGTAGCTGGGTCTTGTGTCCGGTTTTGAGGTTGTACATGGTGCTGTCAAATACCGTCCAGTAACCCTGCACCTTCTTGATTTTTCGGGCCTGTAATCGCTTGTAGGGTTTGTTGCCTCTACCCTTGTAAAACTCGACCCGCAGGGTGAGGTCAAGGCCTGGGTGTATCCAGGAAATACGTTTGCTGTACACGGACGTGTCCGGGTCAACCGGGGTGCTTTCGAGCAGATAGCAGTCTATGCCACCCAGTTTTTCCATGCCCAGTATCCTGTGGTTATCCATTGATACCTCTCTGTCCATGAGATCCTCATAGAAAAAGTCCGAACCGACAAAGCGACCGCCTTTCCGAGCGGAGGAAATACGCCTCACCCTGTCCAGAGCCGGCAGATAAAGCCACTGGTCGCTTTCGTCGCCACGGTAGTCCTTGGTCAGTAGTGCCGTTCCCGAGATATCTGCGGGCTCATGGAAGCGGAGCAACGTCCAGCGCTCTGAATCGCCTTTGTCCTTGGCGAAATTATACAACCTCCTCTGCCGGGGCTCGTCCCGGCCATTGTCGAGAACCATCAGGACTTCAGAGCTGACATCCTTTCCATTGGGACGATCGTAGACGCGTTGGGCCAAGGTGGTTGCGCTGTCGCTTTCGGGCTCGCCACTTGAGTTCGCCCAGCCCGAGGAGGCATGGAGCATCGCCCATAAAGCCGTCGCTGCCAGGAAACACGGCCGTAGTCTTTTGCTATAGAAGGTGATTGGCGAGTTCATAGCGCCCATTCTACCCGTCGGCCAGATTTTGGCAATTCGTTTAATTTGTCGCGATAACATATTGATATATCTAAGTTAGGCCCACCGCTTTTCTAAGATAATGGCTCTGTGTTTGCCGTTAACCCGGCCTTTCGGTCAAAACCGCGAGGCTACTCGGGGGCCTGTAATCGCCGGCCGGTCAAAAACCGGGCGCGAGTGGTAATGTGTTGTTTATACCCTTGTGCTACAACTAATGTCCCTGGCTCCGAAGCCTTTATCTCAATTGTTGGCGATGCCCCGGGCGACTGCTGGTGACATCAATTTAGGTGCGGTGCTGGTTTCGTCAACTCTCATTGGAATTAGTCGGAAGATGGACAGTTAAGGTATTAACAGGATGTTGAATAAGCAGATTAACAGGACCGTATATCAAAACTTTCCCGTGCCTTATAGAGTTCTCTTTGGCGCTGAGTGTTTGCTTATTGCGTTTATCTTTCTGCTCGGAGTGAATGTACTAGGTTTTGGTGGCTACGGGGGGATCACAGTAGCAGAAAAGCCATTCGCACCGATCGGGCTATCAGTCCTTAATGCACTTAGTGTTCAGGTTTGCCTGCTATCTTTCGGGCTTTATAATCCCAAATTTCGGGAGGGTCTCTCTTCAATATTGCGCCGGATCTCCGTTTCGGTTTTTATTGCTCAATCAGCATTTGTGTTTTTCTGTACTTTGGTCCCTCCGTGGAGCATCGGCTACGATTTTTTTGTCTTTCTTTGTGCTTCAAACATTGTCTCACTCGGCTTGCTCAGATACCTCACCCTGAAAGTCGATATTTTCAACTTCAGAAAGGTTAATGTGTTGATACTGGGTGCAGGCGAACGTTCTTCCATTGTGGAGAAGCGCATGCGCAGGGCTGTCGATCGGCAAAACTTCAATCTGTTGGGCTTCGTCCCGATTAGCGGTGATTCCGAAGAAAAGGGTATAAAAAATGAGACAACGATTTCACTAGGGATGGACAATCTTATCCAGTATGTTGTTGAAAATGACGTAGAGGAAATCGTTATCGCCTGTGATGATCGCAGGCAGACCCTGCCCCTGGACGAACTTTTTGCCTGCCGACTAGCGGGTGTCAATGTTATTGATATTCTTGATTTTATCGAGCGAGAAACAGGGCAATTGGCAATCAACCTAATGTACCCCAGCTGGGTAATCTACTCCAAAGTGCTTTCGCCTCCGAATAGCGTGCGTGAACGGTTTGACTGGTTGTTCAACAGTTTTCTTGCGATTGTCGTCTTTGTACTCACATTCCCATTTATGTTGTTGGCGGCATTAGCGATTAAGATAGAAGACGGTTGGGATGCCCCCATTTTCTATTATCAGAACAGAGTCGGCCGGAACGGCAAGATTTTTCGTATCGTAAAATTTCGCAGTATGCGCCAGAATGCGGAAGCGAATGGGGCTGTATGGGCGAAAAAGAAGGACAATCGGACCACAAGGGTTGGACAGTTCCTGCGCAAGTACAGAGTAGATGAGTTGCCGCAGGTCTACAATGTTCTTAAAGGCGACATGGGATTCGTAGGGCCAAGACCTGAGCGCCCCGAGATGATTGAGGGGTTCATACATGAAATTCCCTACTATGATCAGCGACACAATGTGAAACCGGGTCTCACCGGTTGGGCCCAACTCAAGTACCCGTATGGTGCGAGCCTGGAAGATACGGCCGAAAAGCTCAAATATGATTTATATTATGTAAAGCACCGTAGTTTTCTATTGGACCTGAGTATTCTATTGCTGACGGCGGAAATCGTACTTTTTGGGAAAGGGCGCTAAATTTTTACCCCGGTTCTTCGTTTTCGGCTTCTCATACCCATTCGATCTGATTGCATTCAAGGATGCCCTGTCCGGCTGTCCGGCTGTCCGGCTGTCCGGCGTTCACCACGTACAAATGTTAGTCGATATTAGCTCGTTGCCAATCGTCGCAGCACGTAGTGCAAAATGCCACCATTCTTGTAGTAGGCATATTCGTTGGGTGTATCGATGCGAACCCGCGTGTCGAAGCTGATAGTGCTGCCATCCTCCCGTTCGGCGACCACATGGGCTTGCTTCTGTCCTTCGTCGATCGCGGCGATGGTAAAGTGCTCCTCGCCATCAAGACCGAGGCTTGCTGCGGAGTCTCCGGCCTCGAATTGCAGCGGCAGAATACCCATACCCACCAGATTGGAGCGGTGGATCCGTTCATAACTTTCGGCAATTACCACTTTTACACCCAGTAGCGCCGGACCCTTGGCCGCCCAGTCCCGGGAAGAGCCCGTGCCGTACTCCTTGCCCGCGAGCACCACCAGCGGGGTTTGCTCGGCGCGGTAGCGTTCAGCTGCTTCAAAAATGCTTACCACGTCGCCGGTGGGGTGGTGGGTTGTCCAGGAACCCTCTGTGCCCGGCGCCAGCTGGTTTTTGAGACGGATATTGGCGAAGGTGCCGCGCATCATCACTTCGTGGTTTCCCCGGCGGGAACCATAGGAATTGAAGTCCAGCGGGGCCACGCCATGGTGTTTGAGGTACTCGCCGGCGGGGCTGTGAATGTCGATCGCGCCCGCCGGTGAAATGTGGTCCGTGGTAATACTGTCACCCACCTTGACCAGGCACCGTGCACCCTTGATGGCCAGCACGTCAGGAACAGCCTTGTCCATACCGTCGAAGAACGGGGCCTTCTTGATATAGGTCGAATCCGGCCAGTCGTAGAGCTGACCTCCGCTGACCTCCAGTTGTCGCCAGCTTTCCGGACCCGTGTAGACGTCGGCGTACTTGCTTTTGAAGATCTTCGCATCGATGTGCTTGGTGATCAATTCCCGCACATCAGAGGGCGCGGGCCAGATATCCCGCAGATAGACGGGATTCCCGTCGCGATCGTCACCGAGGGGTTCGGTGGTGAGATCCAGCCCCATGTTGCCCGCCAGTGCATAGGCCACCACCAGTGGCGGTGAGGCCAGGTAGTTGTTGCGCACCTGGGGATGAATGCGGCCCTCGAAATTACGGTTTCCGGAGAGTACTGACGTCGCCACCAGCCCGGCTTTCCTGATTCCCTGTTCGATGGGCTCCGGTAACGGGCCCGAGTTGCCTATACAGGTAGTACAGCCGTAACCAACCAGATAAAAACCCAGTTGCTCAAGGGCGGGCATAAGCTGTGCTTTCTCAAGATAGTCGGTGACAACCTTGGAACCCGGTGCGAGGCTGGTTTTCACCCATGGCTTGGTGCTCAACCCTTTTTCCAGGGCCTTTTTTGCCAGAAGCCCGGCGGTAATGAGGACCTCGGGGTTTGACGTATTGGTGCAGCTGGTGATGGCGGCAATGACGACAGCCCCGTCTTCGAGGGTGAAGGTCCTGTCGTTGTAGGTGACCTGGACGGCTCCGGTCTGGGCAATGTGTCCGACCGCGGTATCACCGCCTTCCGCCTCGAACCCCTCGACATCGGATTCGACCGTGTTGCGGGTCCGGATCACGTCCGCCAAAGAGCGCTGGAACGCGTTTTTTGCATCGGAAAGCGCAATCCGGTCCTGCGGCCTTTTGGGACCCGCGATGCAGGGTACGACGTCGCCGAGGTCCAGCTCCAGTACCGCTGTATATTCAGCCTGATCGGTGTCGCCCTCGTCATGCCAGAGATCCATGGCTTTGAGATACTGTTCCATCAGCTGAACTTGCTGGTCGTCGCGGCCGGTCAGGGACATGTAGTTCAACGTTTCCCGGTCGATATGGAACAGACCGCAGGTGGCGCCGTACTCAGGGGCCATATTGGCGATTGTGGCCCGATCCGCGACGGTCAGGTTTCTCAGCCCCGGACCAAAAAACTCGACAAACCTGCCCACCACGCCGTGGTTGCGAAGCATTTCCGTAACCGTCAGTACCAGGTCGGTGGCGGTGGCCCCTTCCGGCATTTTGCCGCTGATCCGGAAGCCCACTACCTGCGGCAGCAGCATGGATATCGGCTGGCCGAGCATGGCGGCCTCGGCCTCGATGCCGCCGACACCCCAGCCAAGAACCCCCAGGCCGTTAATCATGGTTGTGTGGGAATCCGTGCCGACCAGGGTGTCCGGGTAGGCAAGCAGCTCGCCGTTCACATCGGCACCGAAAACACCACGGGCCAGGTATTCGAGATTGACCTGATGGACGATTCCGGTTCCCGGTGGAACCACTTTTAGATTGTCGAAGGAGTTTTGACCCCACTTGAGAAATTCATACCGCTCCCTGTTGCGACTGACTTCGAGGTCGGTATTGCGGCTCAGGGACGATTCGGCGCCGTAGTGATCGACCATCACCGAGTGGTCGATCACCAGTTCTGCGGGAGACAGCGGGTTAATCCTGTCGGGATCGCCACCCAGGCTTTTCATGGCGTCGCGCATGGTCGCCAGGTCGACGATCGCCGGTACGCCGGTGAAATCCTGCAAAATCACCCGCGCCGGAACAAAGGCAATCTCGGTGTCGGGTTCCCTGTGGGGGTCCCAGCCGGCGACGGCTTCGATATCCTCATCGGTAACAAAGGCTTCATCGGCGTGACGGAGCAGATTTTCCAGGAGGATCTTCAGGGAGAAAGGCAGCCTTTCGATGGGGAACTGCCTGGCGACCTTTTCGAACGGGAAGTAGGTGTATTGGGCACCGTTGAGGTCAAACTGCTTGCGTATCTGGTATTTGCTGCTCATCGTGCTCTCCCGGAGTGGTATTCCATGCCTGATAGCCTGTAAGACTAAATCATAAGTGCCGGGGCTTGAAAGGCTCGGCCTTAACTCTTATCCCTAACTATAGTTGTTTGCTCGGCCCTGTTCGGGTTTGTCGCTATTGGGGTCTTAATTGATATCGCGCAAGCAAAACCTGAATGAAAGCCATAACCCTATTGAAACTGTGTGTTTGTGGCCCCACATAGTGAGCAACTGCAACTATCTTTGAGGACTATCCATGCGCATAGACCGATTCACCAATCAGCTGCAAAGTGCGCTGGCTGACGCCCAGTCTCTGGCCGTGGGTCAGGATCATACGGCCATTGAACCTGCTCACCTGCTCTCATCGCTTCTGACCCAGCAGGGCGGTGCGGTTCGACCCATGCTGGCTCAGGCGGGTTTCAATCTGGCGTCCATCGAGCGCGCCCTGGGGGAGAAGCTTGAGTCCCTGCCGCGGCTTCAAAGCCCGACCGGAGAGGTCAATCTGTCCCAGAATCTTGCCAGAGTGCTGAATCTGGCCGACAAGCGGGCCCAGCAACAGGGCGATCAGTTTATTTCCAGCGAAGCGGTGTTGCTCGCCTGCTTCGATGACAGCGAGGCCAGCGGTCTCCTAAAGCCCTACGGCGATGTCAAAAAGCTCGAAGAGGTGATCAAAAACGTGAGAGGCGGTGAATCTGTGGACAGCGCGGATGCCGAGGGCAGTCGCCAGGCATTGGAGAAATACACCATAGACCTTACCTCGAGGGCCGAAGCGGGCAAGCTCGATCCCGTTATCGGGCGGGACGATGAGATCCGTCGAACCATTCAGGTTTTGCAGCGCCGCACCAAAAACAACCCTGTGCTGATCGGTGAGCCCGGTGTCGGGAAAACAGCGATTGTCGAGGGTCTCGCCCAGCGCATCATCAATGGCGAAGTCCCCGAAGGCCTTAAGGAAAAGCGCGTATTATCACTGGATATGGGGTCCCTGCTCGCCGGAGCAAAGTTTCGTGGCGAATTCGAGGAACGCCTCAAGTCCGTGCTCAATGAGCTGGCCAAACAGGAGGGGCGTATCATCCTGTTCATTGACGAATTGCACACCATGGTAGGCGCTGGCAAGGCCGAGGGCGCCATGGACGCCGGCAATATGCTCAAGCCGGCGTTGGCCAGGGGTGAGCTGCACTGCGTGGGCGCCACAACACTGGATGAGTACCGCAAGTACATCGAGAAGGATGCTGCCCTGGAACGCCGCTTCCAGAAGGTTTTGGTGGATGAACCCTCCGAGGAGGACACCATCGCGATTTTGCGGGGGCTTAAGGAGCGCTATGAAGTTCACCACGGCGTCGAAATCACCGATGCCGCGATTGTCGCCGCTACGAAACTGTCGCAACGCTACATTACCGATCGCCAGCTGCCAGACAAGGCCATCGACCTGATCGACGAATCCGCCAGCCGCATTCGCATGGAAATCGACTCCAAGCCGGAGGAAATGGACCGCCTTGAGCGCCGCCTGATTCAGCTGAAAATGGAGCGTGAGGCTCTGAAGAAAGAGGACGATGAGGCGTCGAGAAAGCGACTGGAAAAGCTGGAAACGGAAATTGCGGAAAATGAGCGCGCCTATTCCGATCTCGAGGAAATATGGAAAGCGGAGAAGGCGTCCCTGCAGGGCGAGACGCAGATTAAAAGCGATCTCGAGCAGGCCAGACTGGACCTCGACGCGGCACGCCGCGCCGGCGACCTGACCCGGATGTCGGAAATCCAGTACGGTGTCATCCCGAATCTTGAGAAGCAGTTGAAGGCGGCTGTCGAGGCCGAGCAACAGGAAAAACAGCTGCTGCGCAACAAGGTCACCGATGAGGAGATCGCCGAGGTGGTCTCCAAGTGGACGGGTATCCCGGTCAATAAAATGCTGGAAGGCGAGCGCGACAAACTGCTGCGCATGGAGGATTCACTCCACAAGCGGGTGGTTGGACAGGACGAGGCGGTGGTATCGGTCGCCAATGCCGTGCGCCGCTCCCGGGCCGGGTTGTCCGACCCCAATAAACCCAATGGCTCATTCCTGTTTCTGGGGCCAACCGGGGTCGGTAAGACAGAGCTTTGCAAATCCCTGGCGGAGTTTCTTTTCGACAGTGAAGAGGCCATGGTGCGCATCGATATGTCGGAATTTATGGAGAAACACTCCGTCGCCCGGCTGATCGGGGCGCCCCCGGGCTATGTCGGTTATGAGGAGGGTGGCTACCTGACGGAAGCTGTCCGTCGCCGGCCGTATTCCGTATTGCTCCTCGACGAGGTTGAAAAGGCACACCCGGATGTCTTCAACATTCTGTTGCAGGTGCTGGACGACGGTCGGCTCACTGACGGGCAGGGGCGCACCGTGGATTTTCGCAACACGGTGGTGGTGATGACCTCGAATCTCGGATCCGACATCATCCAGAAACTGGCCGGTGAGGAAAACTACGAGGCTATGAAGTCAGCGGTCATGGAGGTGGTGGGCAACCATTTCCGGCCCGAATTCATCAACCGCATCGACGAAGTGGTGGTGTTCCATCCCCTGGGCAAAGAGCAGATCCGGGGTATCGCCGGGATGCAGATCGACCTGCTTCGTCGCCGGCTCGGTGATCGCGATCTCGATCTCAACCTCAGTGACGGGGTTATGGACAAGATCTGCGAGGCGGGCTACGACCCGGTGTACGGTGCCCGGCCGCTCAAGCGTGCCATTCAGCATCTGCTGGAAAACCCGCTCGCCCAGGAAGTCTTGGCCGGCACGTTTGCGCCGGGGGATACCATCCAGGCGAAAATCGAAGCGGATCGTGTGGTCTTCAGCCACTGACTGAGATCTATAACAGGGTAACCGGCGGGGTGAAACCTGCCGGTTTTTTATCGTTATAGGTTCTGCCATACGGAAAGGCTGCACGACGGCTGGTCATGGGCGGGAGAGCTCTTTACCATTGGTATTGGAATGAGGGTGTTCGCCCTCCCTATAATGATCAGAAGAGAGCGCCATGACTGCTGAAATGCCCGCCCAGCCCCGCCTCAATGTCGAGGCATTGAAACCCTGGTTAAAAAAGACGTTGAATCCGGGTGGCGATATCGCCATTGCTTCCCTGGAGATACCTCCCACAGGCTATTCCGCCATCACGGGGCTTCTCGACGTCGATATTCCGAGTGAGGGTAATGCGGAGCACCGGGCTCTGGTGTTGCGCCTGGAAAAAGTCGGTGAACATGTTTTTACGGATACGGATATTGTCAGGCAGGGTGAGATGATGCGCGCCTTGCGGGACAACGGGATTCCGGCGCCCAATGTGGTCGGCATCGAGTCCGACCCCGAGACCGTCGGCGGTAAATTTCTGGTTATGGATCGGGTCGACGGGGTATCGCTACCCCAAAAGC
>PABE01000025.1 GCA_002702725.1 Porticoccaceae bacterium | reverse complement strand
TATCCATACTGCGCGCATGCTCACTGAGCAGACGATCGTTATCCTGGCATGACTCCATCAACGTAAAGGCGGCACGGATCAAATCCCACTGCGCCAGGCTTTCCCCTTTGCCGGTCCACACAGATTGCGCATGACGGCCCAGAATCGCCTTGACCTTGTCGGTGTCATCCCTCGCTAGAGCTTCCACTGCGCGCTGCAGGAAGGTGCGCTCTTCAAAGGGGAACGTATCCCGCCGGCCAAGATCCGCCATGTGGCCGCAGAGATTGGGCAAATCCAGCTCCGCCTCGATCGACTCGGCGCGTTCGATGTAGGTGGACTGGGTGCGACGATCACTGCGCAGGCGCTCGCACATATCCTCTATCAACGGTTTGGCCGCCACGTCCGCCCGGGGTACATCGTGCAGGTCTGCCGGCAGCGCCTGTGGCAGGTCAAATACAAATTCGCTGAACAGCACATAGCGCCACAACTCGTCGCCGATGGCCGACCAGGTCTTGCCCCGGGTTTTAAGGCTCAAGCCGATACTGGCGTTTAACAGGGCTTTGGCTTCCGACACCCAGGCTTCGCTGCCTTTCAGCGCCGCCTGCTGCTGCTCACTGGGCACCAGCAGGGCGAAAAGAATGTCCCGCGTGGACTCCACCTTGAGCAAAGCGCGCAGGTTGGGCCAGCTCAGGCCACCGCCGATAGCATCAATGACGGCGAAGCTGGGGTTCGGGTCCTGGGCAAAGACCGCCCGCACCTGGGTGGCGTGATCGGGCTTAGCTTTGAGGCATAGATCCAGGTAATTGTCCCCATCCCCATCCGGGAAAACCGCGCCGCACGCCCAATACAGGGCAAAGGGATCTTTTTGCTTGTCCTCGTCTTCCAACGGTTTAGTGGCCGGCACATAGACCAGCAGCTGCTCAATTTCATGGCTACCCAGCTGACCCAAGGCGATGATGGCCTCAGCCCGACTGGTGATACTGGATTCGGTGCTATCCACCACGGTGCGCTTGTCCGTCGCCATCTCCAGGCACAGCTCTCGGAAACGCCCGTCCGGGTCATACACCACCAGTACCTGCTGCTTGGTCAGCCGCGGCTGGAGCACTTGCTCCTGTATAAACTGCTGTAAGCTCATGGTTCTATTCAATTTTCCCTGTTCTGGCTCATAGGTGAGCAACAAAAGCATTTATAGATCAAATTATTTAAAATATGAGCCACAAAATCCCTTATGGCCATTCTATGAGCCGCAAACACAGTTGTCGATCACTTTCTCAAGAGTATGATCTAAAACGCATTTACCCCTTCCGCTAGGTTCAACAACGCCGGGAAGCAATACACTGTCGCCCGCCGACCCGCTCCCTTGCGGAGAGGATGGATAATTTGCACTGTTGCCAACTCGCTAAGCAGTCGCTTGGCCGTGGCTTCGGGAACTCCGGCATGGCCGACAAAATCCGTTGACTTGAAAATGGGCCGCTCAAAAATCCAATCCAGGGCATGGATGGCATATTGCGAGCGGGTCACTTCGGCAACACGGCCTTTCATGGCGTTGTATAGTGCTAATATCTCGCTGGCCTTGGCCTGATTGAGCTCCGCCTGGGCCTGAATCGCTTTCAAGAAGAATACACACCACTGGGTCCAGTCCTGGCGTGCCGACACATCCAGCAGGTGGTCGTAATAGGCATCACGGTTGGCCTCAAGGAAGGCGGAGATATAGAACATAGGCGCCTGAATCAGCCCCCGCTGCCAGAGGAACAGGGGCACCAGCATACGGCCCAGCCGGCCATTGCCATCGAGAAAAGGGTGCAGGGCCTCAAACTCCGCATGCAGCACCGCCAGTTGAACCAGCACATCCGCCTCATCACTGTGGATGTACTGCTCAAAAGCAGACATCCCGTCCGGCAGTTTATCGGCGCTAATCGGCACAAAACGGGCGTTATCAATGGTGCAACCCGGCGGGCCAATCCAATTAGGGATCTTGCGGTACTCACCAGGGCTCTTATTAGCCCCCCGCACACCGCTCATGAGGACTTGATGGGCTTCACGAATCACGCGCTGACCCAACGGTAGCTTTTGCAGCATAGTCTCAGCGTGGCGAATGGCGGCGCGGTAGTTCAGCACCTCCTGAATATCGGCTTTGCGCTCCGGCGCAAACTCCGCGGCATCGTTCTCGCCCTGGGCCTCGTACTGCAACACCTCGCCCATGGTGGCCTGGGTGCCCTCAATACGGGACGACAGCACCGCCTCCTGGGTGGTAAGCGGACTAAGCAGCACGGCGGCATTGGGGATCGCCCCCAACGTGCCATCGTACCGGGCAATAGCCGCATTGGCCGGGCCGATCAGCGGAATCAGCTGTGACCAATCAATGGTTTTGGGGGGGAAATGTCCGTAGTGATAATTAACTGTCATTGATCACCACCTTCTTGAGAAGGCGCAGCCCAAATCGAATCCAGCGAAGGCTGCTCACCGGCAGCAAGACGAACAACCGCCTTATGGACTAATTGCGCCCTATCACGCATAAACTGACGAAAATCCGAATCCAGCTTGGCTTTGAGCGCTTCACCCTCCAAGCCTTGGTAATGGGCTTTGCTCAATAAATCGAAAGAGACCAGGTGCGTTTTCAGTCGATTGGATACTGCCAGCTCATCCGCCCATTGAACGCGCTCTTTCAGGTAGTCCAGGGGATCCTTGCGTCCGATGATGCGGTTGGTCTTCCAGGTAATCAGCGCGCAATTCAGTGCGTAGTAGCTATCGATACCTGCTTCGGACAACAGCGCATCCGGGAAGATGTGGTGGTATTCGCGCTTTTGAATGCTCTCAAAGGATGCGGGTTTGCTATCAGCAAAGTCATGGGCACCAAAAAAGTTGGAGACCGCCAGAATTGCCCTGGCCTCAATACCCACCTTCTTTGGCCAGCCAGCGACCATCAGCGCGTCCACATCCGCCAGCTCATGCTCCTTGCGGTTGAAGACAGGCACTTCGGATAACGCCTTTTCATCAAAATCCGGCGTGCTCAAAATAGTCTTGATACCCCGGTGTTTGTCTTTAACACCAATAAAATCGGCATAGGCCCTGGAGGCCGCAGAATTCTCGTAGCGATCGGTAAAGAAGGACGACCACAAGTAGGCGCGAAGTAGCTTTTCAGCCTTGGCGACAAAATCGCCATGTTCGGGTACCAGCTCATAGGCTGCCGCGACGACGGCCAATACGTTACTGGTAGGCAAGCGCGCTTCATCAAAAACGCCCTGGCTTTCCAGCAGGTTGGCCATGCGTTCTAGGCCTTGCTCAAGCTTCACCCAGTTGTCGAGCAGCACCTGCTTATCCATCTCGACCATGCCCTTGTTATTGGGGATCTTCTCTTGCAATAGTGCCGAGGTCGCCAATATCAGGTTTCTGACATCGCCAAAACGCGCTGCCTTGGGGCACTTGCTGACGAGGTGTTCTTCCAGATCATGTAGAGATTTGCCCGCCACACTCTCCACTTCGGCGACGATAATGTCGTACAGGGAAAGCGGTTTACTGTTGGTATTCATATTGATAAATACCTGGAGAGCCACGTCCTTTGGCGTATTGGAGGGCAATGACAGATATGGCAGGTTGAAGTGCGTCACCCGCTCGCGCAGGGTGTTGATCTCCTGCTTCAGCTTTTCCTTGGTCGCTGTGTATACCTTGTACTTCTTGAGCGCTTCTGGATCATCCTCGTTTGGCTCTAGATGAAGTGTTGCCTTGTTAACCCACTTATCGACTTCTGTCGCTTTATCGCCCGGGCATAGCAAATCAATGGGAAACAGGCCTCTCTCGAGGCACTTGGCCGGATGGTCAGCCCATACTGGCCGGCGCGACCCTTTTTTATTGGTCCAGCGACCCTGGCAATAAACCTCAATCTCCTCCGAGTGATTCCACTGCTGATCGAAACTCGGCAGGTAAATAAAATAATCTTCAAACTCGTAGTTATTGTGCATCGCGCGCCAGAACGCCGTCAGACGCTGCTGGCCATCGAGCAGGTGCTGTGTCACCGTTCCTGACTCCGCGGGATCAGCAGAAACGATATAGCGGGAGATAAACTTCTCATCCCCTGCAACATCCAACGCGAGCGTTACACCAACCGGAAGGTTATTGATAATGGTGTTGAGAAAGCTGGTAATACGTCCTCGGTCCCAGGCTTCGTAGCGTTGGAAACGGGGCAACTTCACCTGTCCCTGCTGAATCGCCTGGAACCACACCCCAAGCGTGCGATCCTGCGCCTTGCTGGACTGCTGCATAATGCTCATGCGCGGATCTCCTTGATCTTCGCCTGAATAAGCGCATTGAGCTCATCTTCTGTCAGTTCCTTGGGCTGCCACTCGAGCTTCGTTTCGCCTGTTGCCTTTTTACCTCGTTTGACTGGCACTTCTACTTCATGCCAGAAGACGCCTTCAACATCGTGGACGATGGCCAAGCTGCGGTCCTGGTGGCATTTACGCAGCACGCGTTCAGGCCAAATACTGCAGGCCAGGTGCGCCCAGTCATAGTCGCCTTTTTCCAGCTTTTCCCAGGTTTCTTTAAGTTTTTTCTGCCAGGCTTTGTGTTGGAATAACTTCCATAGAGGAGCAGCGGTGATTTGTACGCCGTCGTTGAGGTTAGGCTTCCAGAATTTCGCCAGGCGCAGCAATTCATCACGGAAGTCACTCAGTTCGCTGGAAAGGTCAGTGAGTTTCTCCAGCTCTTTCTCTTCTTGGGCACTTTGAGCCGATTTTCCGCGCAAGGTATTAAGATCTTGATCAGCTTTGCCAAGCTTTGGCTGAACAAAATCGTTTACGCAGGCATAGAGAGTTTGCTCGTTCAAGCCATGGTAGTAGACCCACAGCGTGTAGGAACCTGTCGGTGTTTGGAGAGGCCAGTAGATTGGTGCAGATCTTCGATTCTGCGAGTACTGAGATAAGTGCGAGTCAAAAAATAATGTTGGTTTACTCAGGAGAGCATTGGCGTCGCCCAATAGATCATCTAATCTCGAACTCTCGCATGGAAGGTCTTTTGTCCACTCCAGTTCGATAAAATCGACGATGTCACTTATTTCAAGAATGCATGTATCTACTTCACTGGAACCTTGACTGTCACTTTCAATCTCATCTAGATATTTAGAGCTAAGTTCTGACATATCAACACATATATTAGACCCTTTGAATCTCCCAAATAATTGTCCGATCTTGTTCGAAATATATGCAAATAATAGCTCTTTACTTAAGCTGTCACTTTCCTCGGTGAGTGGCAATGTAGATAAGTCTTCTGGCAGGCTTTCCCGGTATTCTTTGATCGCCTCTAAATCTGTTTGATCTAGCTCTAGTTCACCAAGAATTAAATCATCAATATGTCTAATTGAGTGGGCAATCTCACTCTTGGCATGGTCAATTTCAGCAATATATCTTTGAACCTTTTCTGCAATAATACTTCCATCTGTTAGAGCCAAAACAGGCCCTCTATAAAACTGGGAAAGCTCATTAATCCTTTCGAATTGAAGTCTAATTTCAACAATTCTCTTACTCTCCCGCTCTAAATCGGCCTTGACGCTCCTTGAAATATTAAAAAAGGGTATATCTCGAATATAAATATAATGCTTTTGCAAGCCGCTAGTTAATGACAAAAAATACCCAATTACACTGGAATTCAAATAAGCCAACAAAAACCAAATAGATTCTTCTGACGGTATTAAACCCTGCCCTTCATCAGTGAAAATATATCCCTTAGGCAGAATCTGGCAATTGAATCTTTCATTCCTCTTACCCCAGGTAATTCCACACAACCCGTACTTATCTTCATCCTGAATCTTCCATGCGTAATTTCCTTTTAAATACGGGTACTTCTCACAAATATAAGCCTTAACCGCTGCACCATTTCTTTCCCAATCAATACATAAGTAATTGTCCCTGTAGAAAGGTGAAAACTTACCGCCCCGTGAAATGGGCTGAAATCGCTTTCCTAACGCGGAGCCTGAAACCTCCCACTTTAGTCTGAAGAAAAATGCGTGAGGTGATGCCCCAAGTCCTGCATATGCGTAATCAGGATAGATTGGGTCGGACTCATTAATTAGCTTTAGGAAGCTTTTTCCTGACCAATAACATAAAGGCTTACCTGGGACTCCAGAAATTAGTGACCTAGAGACGTAATAAGTATTTACTGAACACATCTGTTTAACGTCAGTAAGTAATGCAGATTCTTTTTTATCTAGTGGAGTATCTAGAAGTCTAAAATTAGGGCCTAGCAATTCACGCTTCAATTCAGCCCCACCTAACACCATTGCGGCTGTTTCAACTTGCGCGTTATCTAGTACACCCCAACCTAAATCACATAATGCAATCAAATGATCTTTAGATATTAGAAAGGAATCGCGGAACCCCTCAAAATCTCTATATGTGACAAAAGTACGAGAGGTTATCGCACCGACAAAACCTCTTGGTGCCATTTCTATAGCTCTTATGTAAAACCCCACATAGAGATTGTCAGCAGCATTTGGGTAGTTGTTCTTAAAGTATTTCTTAGACTCTGTAGAGGGATCACCAAACGGCGGATTCATCAGCACAGTATCGAATCGCTTGCGACATAAATCAATAAACGCGAACCCTTTGGCGGCATCCTCGGCAAATAATCGTTTCTGATCAGCATTTGACTCCGCCTTGTCCGAGTAATCACTTAGCGCATCCAGAATCAGCCGCTCTACCCCATCCCAGAAAGATTCGTCATCAACGCCACTGAGATCAAAGCCCAACTCCTTTTGAGGTGTCGCTTGATCGAGTTCGGCCTGAAACATATCGCCAACGGAATTGGAGCCCGATCGGTCCTGCCATTGATCCCTGGCCCCATTAATTGAAGATTGAATTTCCTCTTCTATCTTCAGCAGTGTTCCCGCTTCACCAGCCAATTCCATTTTGTCGAAGATGTCTTCCAGCAACTGCCCCAATACCGGCGGATTCAGAGAGCTTGAAAATTCCTGCAATAACGCTTTCTCTCCTGGCATTGGCTCGGCACAGACGATATTGGACTTTCTCACCACAGGACGCTGCTGGGGTTTGATGCCCTGTTGTTGCCAAGCACGTTGGGCTCGTTGCCACAGTGAAAGCCCAGCGATCTGCACTGCGCGAGGGTCGATATCGACCCCGTGAATATTGTGTTCGATAATCAGTCGTGGGATTTCGGACCTGTAGCTTTCAAAACTGTCATAGCATTGATGGAGAGGCTTTAGATCGTCCTCGCGAACAAAGGCCTCTGCACCCAGTTCAGCCTCCAGCTGCCAAGCCTCTTCGTAGATGCGTTCATACAGATCGAAGGCATAAAGCCCAAAGTGCATGGAGCCGCAGGCTGGATCCAGCATGCGGATACAACGCGGGTCTTTGATGGCGCGGTGCGGGATATAGACAGGTTGCTTCAGCAGTTCTTCCTGACTTAGCGCCTCTACCTCCCCTGCCACCTCTGCTTGTTCGGGAGCCAATTCTCCAGGCTTCAAGAAGACCTCTGTAGGACGGCGCATCAGGTAGCGGCAATTGTCGACCAAGCTGGTTTTGCCCTGGGTCATCTCGTACCAGATTCGTCCCAGGGTGTTGTCAGTTAGAAACTCAACCACATATCGGGGCGTGAAAAACTGGTTGCGCACGGCCAGTTCGCGACTATTCCGCGGCGCCTGGGACTCGGCCCGCATTTTCTTGCGCTCTTCCTGCGAGTTGAAATATTGGTATATCCAGCCGATGGTTTCGTCCTCGGCCCAGAGCGGTTCAATTTCGTGATGGTTAATAAGACTGAGCAGTTCCAACAGTGCAGATTCTCGTGGGAACAAACGTCCTTGCGCGCTGTGCCGATCGAACAACACCGCCAAATCCAGGCTGAATTCATCGAATACGCTGTAAAGGTAGTTGCGGTAGGCTTCGCCTGTCTCACCCAATGAACTTCCTGCGAGTTGCTTATAAAGCTGGAACCCTTTGGCGTTGTAGCCTTTGGCAATAGTCTCCAGCAAAAATCCACGAGCTTCTGCCATTCGCAAGGCGGCCAAGCGGTTCAGCACGGTAAAGGCCTGCTCACGCACTATGCGGTTGAGAGCCTGCTTGGTACGGTCCTTTTCACCTTTACCATGGGTTGTGGCGAGATAATGCGCTAGGGTGTCTCGGAGAACATTTGCCGTTTGCCGCTGACGATTATCCAGATGTGTTAGCGAATCGACGGCCGCGACAGAACCGGCCTTGGGATCGAGGCCGTAGGTTGCCTGCAACTGCCGAGTGAATTCCTCGGTCAGCAGGTTGCGTGCATCGTTAACAAACTTCTGCAGGCGGTTGCGGGTGCTTTGATCAAATGCCATTTACTGTGCAGCCTTCTTAGGATTCTTGTGGGTCGTCGTTATCGCTGAGCCCAATCACCAGCTCAAATTCATGGGCGTATTTCAGCTCACCGCGCAGCTGCTGCAGCTCGGCAATTAGGGCATCCAGCTCGGCGAGGGAGGTAATCTGCGCTTTCGGGTTGAGGGTGCGAGAAATCTTCTTCTTACCCTCCGCAATAGCCCGCTCTTGTTCCTCGCGCAACTTGTCTTGCAAGCGCTGCTGGCCAATACGCTGGATACGCTGTTTGATATCCTGCACCTGGCTCTGGATGGCGTACTCCTGATTGACGAGCAGGCGCAGGCCCCCGAGGTCTTCACTGGCGGTAACAGCCAGTTTTTCAAGATCCGCTAGCAGGTTGTTTTGTTCCTGCTGGGTCAGCTCCGGCCACTCCGACAGCCGACGCAGGTCTTGCTCGGCATCGGTGATACGCTGTTGCTGCTCTGTCTGCAGGGCAATGGCGGTATCGCGCACCCTGGATTTCAAGGTAGTTAAGCTGCCAGCGAACTCGGTGCTGTACTTAAAGAAGTCCGCATGGTTCAGGCGCTCGTTCAAACCCGCGATTTCATCCTGCAACTCAGTTTTTAGCTGACCAGGTGTGCCACTGGCAGGGAGGCTTTCCAGTTCACGACGATGTTGCTGCAGCTCGCCCAGCGTTTGCTCCAGACCCTGCTCCAATGCGCGTTTTAGGTCGGCCGCCCATTTGAGATTGGCGTAGAGCTCGGATTCCTCCCCACCCAACCGCTGGGGTGCATCGGAAGCATCGGTGAAGAGGATATCCTTGATATCCTGGCTAAGGCTTTCCAGACGATCTGAACCGGGCAACTTCAGGCCCTTCAGCTTTTCCGCCAGAGGGCCATACTGGTGCTGTAACTGGGGAAAGAGTTTAGTGGTCGCCTTGCTGATGTCATCCTCCAGCGGAACGACCATGTCGCCACTGAGTTCTGTCAGGCGTTCAGCCGCCTTTGCGAGTATTTTTGGCTCGGGCCGCTCCTCGCGCAGGGAGACGCCAACAGACTTGAAGGCGTTATTGGTTTTGAGGGCATCGATCGCCTGCTGGCCGTTTACCGTGACTTCGCGGCCTGCGACTTTGAGCTTGATCTCCCCGGCAACCAGCATGGCCGCCACCAGGTAGCGCAGCGTATCTTGCGACCAGCCATAGGGAGCATCGGTGAACAGGTCGATCAGGCGTTTTCCTTCAATGGAACCCTGGCGCTCGATCATGTCCCGAATACTGGTGATGGCCTTGTGGCCGGTATTGATGGACGGCCTGCCGCCCTGGGTTTGCACCAAGCTCAAGGGGTCGGTTGCGTTGGTGACGCCGCTCAGGTTACCGAGGCGAAGGAATTTCTCCGCCAGGTCGGTACCCGCCCTCACCGGCGCTTCGTTATACCGATCAAAGACTTGCTCAGCCACGCTGGCGAGATGCTTGCGCGCCGCCTCGATCAGGTCCTGGTTAATGCTCTCTACCGCGGTGACCTCACCCCGGAAAATAAACGACCCCTGAACCAAGCTTCGTTTAATCAGCCGCTCCAATTCGCCCATCAGACGATTGGCGCGATCGGTTTGGCCGTTGCAGTATTCCTTGACCTCTTGATCCGGCTCGTTGCGGTATTTATTGACGATCTCTTTGCTGCGATAAATTTCGGAGGTCAGGTCATCCATCTCTGGTGATGTACGGCCAAACAGGAAGATCGTGTAATTGGCGCTTTTGTGACGGCTCTCTTCCGTCAGCCTGGCCTTGGCGGCTTCGTAGTCGGTGGGGTCAACCAGCTCGACCACCGTTTGCACGGTATTACGTTCTCCGGAAAGGGAAGCCGGCACGCCACCGGACGTTTGCGCTTTGAGGCCTGTTTGTACCGACAAGGTGCCATTCAAATGGGTTGAGGGCAGTGGCGAGTAGGCCTCGCGCAGGGTTTCGTTTTGAATACGACGAAGCTCCACCGCCCTCAAGGGGATGGTGCCCCGCTCCTGCTCAATGTCGTTGAGTTTTTCGCTGTGGAAGCACAGATTGCCGTCCTGCTCGCCGAGAGGCACGATGGCATCGCTAATCAGCTCTTCGACTGCTTTTTTGACCTGAACTGCCGCCGATGCATCGGCAACACCGCTATGCATGAGGCTGGTGACGTTCTGAATAGAGATAGGCAGGTTGCCCAGGATTTGCAGAACGCAGACTGTCTTGGCGATGTCCTGGTGCAGCTTGGAGTCAGGGAAGCGTATCTTTACTTTGCCCACTGACTGGTAGAGCGACAGGTAGCCTTTTTCGATGTCTTTCTTGAGCGCATCGAACAACGTGACCGTTGTGGCCAACCATCCCACCGGCTGATTGGCAATAGGGGTACTGTGGTCAGCCCCTTCTACCAATACATCCTGAATCACCTTGATGGCGGAACGCAGGCCGATACCGCCGGTTGATTTCGCCAGGGCGCCCAGCAGGTGCAATAGAATATCGAAGTGTGCCGGTAGAAATGGGTACAGGTTGATAAAGGTCTGCTTGTCAAAATCGGCGCCATAGGCGCGGGCATCCACCAGCTTGGTGTTGTGGCGCAGGGCCTGGCCATGCTTATCGAACAGGTTGCCCAGTTCCGTTTCACCACTCGGCGATTTGCCCAGCAAACGGCTGTAGCAGATCTCTTTGATATCGTTGGCTTCCAGATCAATCTGGATGGGGAAGCGATCTTTTAGCTTGTACAGCTCTGGTGAGTTCAGTGAGGCCTTGGGATCATCCTCAGTCAGGGTTTGCTGGGCCGTGCCGACAATCCAGACTTTGCCATCGCCGATGTTTTTGAGGTTTTTGGCCAGTCCATCCAGGTTCAGGATCAGGTTCTGGCGAGAACCGACATACTGGCCCACCTCATCCACGATAAAGATGATGTATTCCTTACCGGTTGCCTCACGGGCAATCTCCAGCATTTCCTCCACCTGCTGGTCGGTGAAAACGACCCAGTCTTCCGTTACCGTAGAAAAGGACTCGGGCGTTTTGAAGAAATTGGGGTACATCTGGTGCGCGATTTCTGGCACCACGCTATCCACAACCAGCGGATCATTGCGATAGTTAGCCCACTGTTCGCCACCGAGCTGGTCGGCAAAGACGTTCAGGAATTCCTCATACCGGCCTTCCTTTTTCAGCCTGCGCTCAAAGGCCGCGACCTTGAGGTTTTGCGAATAGCCTGCCCATTCCAGGATCTTGTAGTAGAGAACCGTCGATACCTCTTTCATGCTGGCATCGGCGAGCTGGGTACTGGCCAGGTCGAGCATGACCACGGCGGCGGGGAACCGTTTAGCTACGGTGGACAGGAGCTGCTTGGTTGTTTGCTTCTTGAAGCGATTCTGTAAATGCTGAATGAAAGGCGTGCCGTCGATGGTGACGCTCTCATCAAACGCCAGGCCCAGGTACTTGGTGAATGAGCTTTTACCCGAACCGTAGAAACCCGATACCCAAACGCCGACTTCATTTTCCCCACCGGCTTCCATGGCCGCCTGCATCTTTCCCAACAGCTTTTCGAACTGCTCTTCGATGCTTTCGGTCACCACATATTCGGATATTTCAGCCTTTAAGCGCTGCTCCTGGGACGCACTGTAGGTGATCACCTTTTCGATGGTGCGATAGATGTCTTTGTTGCTATCGAATAACTGTTTTATTTCCATCGTTTTTTCCTAAAACGGTGCCAATTCTATGTGCTAGCCGCCCACATGAACCGAGCGATAGTTGCCATCTTCCGGGTAGAAGCCCAGGAACTTGAGCTGGGTTTTGCCAGTTCTGACACCTGGGTAAAAGAAGACAGTGGGCACATGAAACTTGCCCTGCAGCTGACTCTCGATAGAACCAATGCGCATGTAAGGATGAAGTGCCTCTACATCCGTCACCAATAAAATGGTGTTAGGTTGGCCTTCGAGTTCCTGCAAGACAGTTTCTAACCGGTCCTGTAGAGAACCGTTAGTCAGCGCATTGGCCAACGCCTTGTTGGTTTTTTCCCACTGCAGCGGCGCTTTGCTGTCTGCCGCGATCCAGATCTTTTTCAACGGTGCAGCATCGAGGATTTTCTGTATTTCTTCAGCAATGGAAAACTTGTGCACACTCCAGCCGTCGTTACGAAGCTTCGCTTCCCACGCGGGCATCTGCCTTTTGACTTCCAGTATCGAGGCAGGCGAGAAAACCAGGTAGAAAACGGGCTCGAAGCTGGCATGGCCAAAATCCCGGCCGGCTTTGATGCGCTCCACCAGCTCATTGAAATCAGCTTTGAGTGATGACATCGATCACCTCCTCCATGGATTTGAACTGCCAGCCAATCCGCGTGACATCACCGGCAGACTGGACAATGAGCCAACCGTTTTTGGCCAGTCGCTTGAGTTCCTCTCTCACATCGGAACCATCAAGACCAAATAGCGCCCAGGATTTATGATTGATGACAGCATTGTCACCCAGGCCATCAAAATGGAGCTTATAGGCAAGGTAGAGAACAGTGGATTCCTGGATACGCACAGGCTGAATGGCGCGCTTTGATCCGCGACCGCCTGACAGCAGCCCGTAATCTGCACAGCAACCAATAAGGTAGGAGGACACACGTTTGATGGTAGAGTCGGACCAGGGCTTCTGAGTTTTACCTTCTCTGACCGCATGCCCTACAAAATCTTTGGCATCATCCGTCGATATCGAATCGCGGCCACCTGAATACCGGTCCCAATAAATTTCCTGAATAAAATCCTGCAGGATCTCATTGGCAGTGGCGGTATAGATCAGGAATAACTGGTTGATTGCCGATGACGACAAATGTGTCGCCAAACGCTTTAAATACTCAGCGCCGCCCGTCTTGATGTACCTTGGCGCAAAACACTCGACGACGATATTGCGCAGCCTTCTAGCGGAGACCATGGGAAACAGCCCCGAATCCAGGGCCTTTTCGTATAGCTGATTAGCCGATAAATCCTTTTCATATAAGGACAGCAGCAGCTTCGTTTCATCAACGAGGCCCAGCCCTGCTTGCAGCTGCGTGGTGTAGAAGGGCTTGATATCGCTCACTCGGCCTCCCGCATATAGGGAAAGCACTTGTAGCCTTCTTTAAATGCTCGCGAGTAGTGACTCGCAGATTGGCGCAGCAGCTGTTCGAGATCGCCATCTGCATAGCTACCTAGAACGACTGGCCCTTCGACCTTGCCTGTATCGGCTGTTGCCAGATCACTGAGTCGTGTTTGTGCTGCTTCGCTGCTTTTCAATACATCGCTCAGCTGTTGTTGGAGGGCTGTGTCGGCAAGCGCCTTAGCGGCCGCACGTTCGGCGGAATCTGGCATACGATACAAGTGGTAATTGGCGCCGACACCAATATGCTCATCATGTACGAGCATTGCTGCTTCGCAAACGCCGTGGTAACGCGCGAGCATCGTGGTACGTGAAAAGACAGGCGCTAGAAATGCCTCGCTGCTGGTACCAATAAAATTGCTACCCCACCAATTGTTCTGAGACTTTTCGCCGAGAAATCCGACCAGCAGCCGAAGTTCTACAAGCAATTTCACAACATCATTGTTCATTTATTATCCAACGGAATTTTTGATCCCGGACATTCGGTCCTTATCAAAAACTTGTTCTATTTAATGGTCAAAATTGTCTTCAAGAAGCTTAGATAGGATTTCTACTGTCCGTAGCTAAATTTGTTTAAATATTAACCACCTACAAACTGCGGCAATCCAGTTATCTTATATGAATACACCCCACCCGAGGTACCCCCGATGCGCGATTACTATACCGATACCCCACCGCTGGCCTCAGCACCGGCCCCACTAACCAAATCCCAGCAATCTACTCTCCGAAGAGCCCTCCGCCTGCTGGGATCCCAGCTGACCGCCTCCGAGGTCTTCTCTAAACTGACCGCCGTGAGATCGGCCTGGAGCGGGATCAACACTTCTGCTGCCTGTTCCTTGATACTCACCACCAGCTGATTGCCTTCGAGCCACTCTTCCGGGGCACCGTCGATGGAGCCAGTGTGTATCCGAGGGTAGTCGTCCGGCGCTGTCTGGAGCTGAATGCCTCTGCCTTGATATTCACCCACAATCACCCCTCCGACGTTGCAGAACCTGGCCGGGATGACTACAAGATTCGACTAAAGCAGGAATATTATTCATTCATGATCCAGCCTGAATGACAAGCGACATTTCTTAAGGTCTCAACTAAAGAAGGCGATGTTATCGGTACACAGGTACGCCATTGTCCCCATCAAGTTCGATACCCAACTGATGCAAAAGTAGGTGCTAGCAACGACGACAGTTTTGATAGGACGGGGAGTTGAACTAGAAGTGACCCCAGTTACGGAATCAGAAAGGACTTCCCGCGCGTGGAGACAGAAAGCCAGGTAGTAATTGGAATTGCCAAATGACGGTCTATTTGACGGTCTATAATCTTCAGGCAACAAAAAAGGCCTTGTTTTAAAAGGCCTTTTTTATAATATTTGGCGGTGAGGGAGGGATTCGAACCCTCGATAGGGGATTAGCCTATACTCCCTTAGCAGGGGAGCGCCTTCAGCCGCTCGGCCACCTCACCAAATAAATTGTTCTTTTCCCTCCTCCGGGAGGGATTGATGATAACGGCTTGTGACCGTTATCACCCCTTCGGGGCTGCGTCGCCTTCGG
>PABE01000024.1 GCA_002702725.1 Porticoccaceae bacterium | reverse complement strand
TGTCAGGCGTGGTGGTAGTTCTCTCACTGATTGCGATGACTTCCATGGCCGGTGATCTGTCGACAGGTGATGAGGAGTTTGCGCGAAGTATCGCTGACCAGATGCGTGAAAATGCCGGTCAGCAGGGGGCTACGCGGGTCGCCGCGAAATATTTTGGCGAAAATCTTGAATCACACCATTACCCCCCGAGCCCTGGTGATGGCGTGTTACCCGGACCGGCCGTTGCCAGGGCTATTCGGGAATCATTACCAAAATATCAGAAAATTATTTCCGACTATCAGATGGATGAGGCGGTGTCAGTGGAAGGGCCAATTGTAAACGTAACAGCGAATACGAATGGTTTTTTTGCAGACGGTAGCCCGTTCCATGATGTTTCACAGGTGGCCTACAGGGTGCGTAACGGCAAAATAGTCCGCGCCGATGCCATACACACCAATCCCGGGGCGATCAGCAAAGCGCTGGCCGGTGACGGGGGGTTGGCAGCCTCTGATCACGAAAGTGCAATGTCTATCGCCAACAAAATGCGCGACTGCAATCCGTGCGCGATGGATATCTCAGGACAATTTTTTGCGGATAGGGTCGCAACTTGGTCTTTCCGGTTTCCCGACAAAAACAAGCTGTACCATGGTGACGAATTACGTGAATTGATAAGAAAGCGGTTTGCAAAACTGGAAGGGATTTTCTCGGGTTATCGTGAATACGAGGAAATCGACGTGGATGGCAACACAATTCACGTCGCCTACCGGATCGCAGGTAAGGGGCAGGATGATAAGCCATTGGCGCTAGACGCGCAGTTCAGGCTATCCGTTACCCGCAACGCCATAGTCGGCATCGAGTGGTTTGTCGATGGCGAGGGCCCTGCAAAATTAAAGGTGGGTCACTGACGCCTCGAGAAGTGCGCTGATCAGCGGTTGTTGTCTTCTTTCTGCCGGCGGGACGCTATCGGGATATTTTTATCAGGCGAACTCCTGCCATGATGAATACCATGCCCCGCCCGGATGAATGCCGGGGCATCTCATGCCAGGACATAGCCCTCACGGCTCAGGGGAAGTGTCCGTGGTCTGATTCCCGAGGCAGCGAATATTGCATTTCCGACGGCAGGCGCAAGGGGCGGTAACCCCGGCTCCCCCAACCCCGTTGGCTCATTGTCGCTTTCAATAAAGTGCACTTCGACTTCCGGGGTATGCCTGATTCTCAGTAGCGGATACTGATCAAAGTTCAGTGGGCTGATAACACCGCTTTTGAATCCGATAGCCTGGCCCGCCATCGTACTCAGTGCGTCGACGACGGCGCCCTGAATCATTGCCTCCGCGCCGCTCAGATTGACAATCGGACCCACATCGGCGGCCACGGTCACCTTGTGAACAGTCAGCCGTTTGGAGGCATCGACACTGATATCCGCTACCTGGGCAACATGGCCCATGTGGCTGTAATAGAAAGCGACACCCATGCCCCGGCCTTTCCCTTCATTACGGCCCCAGCCGGCCCTGGATGCAGCGAGTTTTACCGTCGCTATTGCACGGTTTTTGTCGACCCCCCCGGGCACAGGGCTGGTGATGGACTGAAGGGTTTCTATGAGAAATTCGAGTTGGTCCCTTCCGGCAGCGGCGGCAAGTTCTCCAAGAAAGCTCTGTTGAGCCCAGGCCGTGGTGTTTGATCCGGGGGCCCGCCATGGTCCGCACTGAATTCCGAGTGGCAGCATCGAGTGTGCCAGCCGGCTGTTCGCGCAGGCGTTTTCCGGGTATCCCGCAGGTCGAAGCGCTCCGCCGGAGACCGGATCAGTGCCGTTTTCCGAAAACGTAATGAGATGGTCCTCGAAGGCAACCAACTCTCCGGCGCTATTGACAGCACCTTTCATGGCGTGAAAGCCCCCGACCCGGAAGAAATCGTTGGCCATGTCATCTTCACGGGTCCACTGTAGCTTTACTGAGCCCCCGATTCGTTGGGCAATTGCGGCAGCTTCACAGACAGGGTCATTTATCAATCGCCGTCCAAAGCCACCTCCGGCGCGCAATTGGTGCAGGTGTACATTTTTCGAGTCGATTCCCAGGAGCGCGGCAACGGCGCTGATGGCCCGTCCCGGTGTCTGGGTGCCGGACCAGATTTCGATACGACCGTCACTGTGCCACGCGGCGGCGTTCTGCGGTTCCATGGGCGCATGGGCAACAAAATGGTGGGTGTAGTAGGACTCTCTGGCTTTATTGGAGGGATCCCGGACGGCCTGGGCAACATCGCCACGCTCGGTGACTATCTGCTGGGGCGGTTTGGAGGATAATTCGGCGGCTCTCGCAGCGAGGGCATCCCAGTCGTCCGCGGCGGCAGTCGAGGTATCCCATTGTACCTGCAGCGCATCCCTTGCCTTCAGAGCCGCCCAGGTGGAATCGGCAACTATTGCGATGCCTGGCTTCAACTCGCCGGGGTTGCCGTTGCCCTCCAGTATGAAGGCGTCCTGAATGCCGTTCAGTGTCTTGATGTGGTCCAGATTGGCGCTCACCACTTTTCCGCCCACGGAGGGACACTTGTGGTACACCGCATAGGACAGGTTGTTGGGGGATTGGTCGATACCAAAAAGCGCCTGGCCAGTGACGATGGCGCGGTTGTCTACGCCGGGTATGCGCCGGCCAAGCAGCCGGAAATCCTTTCGATCCTTGAGTCTGACATTGTCGGGTGGTGACTGGCGGGCGGCCGCTTCGGCAAGCTCCCCATAACCCGCTGATTGCCCGCTTGTGCGATGTATTACCCGGCTATCCATTGTTTCAAGTTCGCCGGCGGACTTTCCCCATCTGGCGGCTGCGGCGGCCACCAGCATCGCCCGGGCACTGGCCCCGGCCCGTCTCAATATTTGCCAGTTGTCGGGGATGGATCTGGAGCCGCCTGCAAATTGGCGGCCGAAGGCGTCGGCGTCAATGGGGGACTGCATAACCCGGACGTCATTCCAGCGCACGTCGAGTTCTTCCGCCACAATCATCGGGAGCGCTGTTTTTACACCCTGACCGATTTCGGGGTTCGGGGCCATTATGACGATGTCTCCCGCGGGCGTAATTTGAAGGTAGGCATTGAAAACCAGCTCGTTTTTGCCGGTGGTTGCCCTGGCGGTAGGGGTTTTCAGTGAGAAGCCAAGGACAAGGCCGCCACCGGCAAGGCCCGATAGCTTGATAAAATCCCGGCGGCCGAGTTTGGCAACGCTTGTTGCAGGAGGCTGGCGGCCGGCGGTTATTTCCCCCACCAATGCGTCGAGATAGGCGGTCAGTCCTCCATCGGTGTCAGGTGGTCTGGCCATGATTTGCCCCCTTTTTTTCTGTTCGCATTTGCGACATCACGAATGGATTGCCGGATCCGGTGGTATGTGCCGCATCGACACAGATTGCCTTCCATGGCGGTGTCTATCTCCTCATCTGTCGGCGTGGGATTCCGGTTGAGCAGTGCGGCGGCGGCCATAATCTGACCTGCCTGGCAGTAGCCGCACTGAGGGACGTCGTTGTCTATCCAGGATTGTTGAAGTGGATGCAGGACATCGCCATCGGACAGCCCCTCAATGGTGGTAATACGCATGCCCGATACAGCGCTGATCGGCAGCGAGCAGGCGCGTGCGGGACTGTCGTTGAGATGAATGGTACAGGCGCCACACTCGGCGATGCCGCACCCGTATTTGGTGCCAACCAGGCCCAGGGTATCCCGCAATATCCACAGGATAGGGGTGTCGGGCTCGACATTGGCGACGTCGTATCGACGATTATTGATAGTCAGCGAGTAATTGGCCATGGATGTTTTACTCGTCTTGGGAGAGGGCTGGGGAGGATGCTGTGTCAGCAGTGGTTACCGACATTCCATCGAACTTAACTGTAGTACAGCAAGTCGGCAATGGACAATCGGAGAGAATTCCTGGATTTTTCGGGTACCCGGGCGGGGAGAAGAGCGCATTCGGGTACGGAGTCTTGCACAGTCGAATACCTCCGTGGGGTGACGCAGTGGCCTTTTAATGCCCCGGGTTCCCGGCGGGGGGAGTTATGGCTGCACGGGGCTCGCAGGGTGTCAATTGCCCTTGGCTGGGGTCACGCTGTTACTGCCATCCCCCGAGTTCCTGCCAGCGGTTAACTATAGCGCAGAACAAATCGGCGGTTTTCTCCGCATCGTAGGCCGCGCTGTGGGCTTCCCGATTGTTGAACGGTATTCCGGCGGCGCTGCACGCTCTGGCGAGCACGGTTTGTCCGTAGGCAAGGCCGGCGAGTGTCGCGGTATCAAAGCAGGAGAAGGGGTGAAAGGGGTTGCGCTTGATACCTGAGCGGTTGACGGCGGCGTTGAGGAAGCCCAGATCAAAATGGGCGTTGTGGGCGACAACCACGGCGCGGGTGCAGTCATTTTCCCGAACGCCGAGGCGCACCTTCTCGAATACCTGTCGCAATGCCTCCTTCTCCGGAATTGCTTGCCGGCCGGGGTCATTCAGATCAATGCCGGTAAAATCCAGGGCGGATTGTTCCACAACCAGGTCGGGGTGGGGGAGGACCGCCGCAGACACGGTCTCCTGCCGGCACAGCTGACCCTCGTCGTTCATCTCCAGAGTAACTGCGGCGATTTCCAGCAAAGCGTGCTGTGAGGCTTCAAAGCCGCCTGTCTCGACATCGATAACCACCGGCAAAAAACCGCGAAAACGATTGGCCAGGCTTTGGGCTTGATTCAGGTTATCGATAAACGAATCAGTCATGAACCACTTGCCAGTTGAGGGTTTGTCCCGCCATTAAAGGTACCAATGTGTCGTCTCCCAGGGCCAGACTGGCGGGAACCTGCCAGGGGCTGCGCCGGAGGGTGATGGTATCGCTATTCCGGGGCAGGCCGTAGAAGTCGGGGCCAAAATGGCTGGCAAAAGCCTCGAGCCTGTCCAAAGCCCCGTGATGTTCGAAAAATTCCGCGTAAAGCTCTATCGCCGCATGATGACTGTAGCAACCGGCGCATCCGCAACCGGATTCTTTCTGCGATCGGGTGTGGGGCGCAGAGTCAGTGCCAAGGAAAAAACGGGCATTGCCGCTTAGCGCGGCCTCGACTAGGGCCTGTTGGTGGGTGTTGCGCTTGAGAATGGGCAGGCAGTAATAGTGGGGCCGGATACCGCCCACCAGCATGTCATTACGGTTGAACAGCAGGTGCTGGGGAGTGATGGTTGCGGCCACGTTCGGTCCTGCCCCGGCGACAAACTGTGCGCCTTCCCTTGTGGTAATGTGCTCCAGAACCACTTTAAGGCCCGGAAAGGTTTCGACGATCGGTGCCAGGTGGCGGTCAATAAACACAGCTTCCCGGTCGAAAATATCCACCTGGCTGTCGGTAACTTCCCCGTGGAGCAGCAGGGGGAGACCGGCTTTTTCCATGGCTTCCAGAACCGGATAGATACGTTCCAGCCTGGTGACGCCGGAACTGGAGTTGGTGGTCGCGCCGGCCGGGTAGTATTTGGCGGCATAGACAATGTCGCTTTTCGCGGCCTCGTCTATCATTTCCCCGGTTGTGTTGTCGGTCAGGTAGAGCACCATCAGTGGTTGCCATTGGCTTGCCGCCGGACGGCGGGTGAGGATCCGGTCGCGATATCCCCTGGCCTGGGCTGTTGTTGTCACCGGTGGTACGAGGTTGGGCATGACAATGCCGCGGCCAAAATAACGGGCGGCAGCGGGCACGGTTGAGGCGAGTGCCTGGCCGTCGCGCAAATGCAGGTGCCAGTCGTCGGGTCGCGTAATGGTGAGGCTTGTCATGGCTTCGTAAATCGTGGGTTGAGGCGGCAATCCTACCGGAAAGTGCCCGTTCTTTACAGGTGCGCAGCAGCGGCCCTGGCCCACTAGTAGACTTGCGCGCCGGCTTCGAGTGAACAATTCGTCCATATTTTGGCTGGGCATTCGCGGCTTGAGGCGCTAAAATAGGGCGCCGTAAAACGCCTTCCCCTAACCATCATCGCCCCCGTCCTGGAGCCTTCTGTGTCTGATATCAAAAAAGTCGTTCTCGCTTATTCCGGTGGATTGGATACCTCGGTCATCGTTCGCTGGTTACAGGAAACCTATCAGTGCGAGGTGGTCACCTTTACCGCCGATATTGGCCAGGGCGAAGAGGTTGAGCCGGCCCGGGCCAAGGCAGAGGCCATGGGTGTCAAGGAAATCTATATCGACGATTTGCGGGAAGAGTTCGCCCGGGATTTTGTTTTTCCCATGTTTCGCGCCAATACCATTTACGAGGGGGAATACCTGCTTGGCACCTCGATTGCGCGCCCCCTGATCGCCAAGCGCCTGATTGAAATCGCCAACGAAACCGGCGCCGACGCCATCTCCCACGGGGCCACCGGTAAAGGCAACGACCAGGTACGCTTCGAACTGGGTGCCTATGCGCTCAAACCCGGGATCAAGGTTATCGCTCCCTGGCGCGAATGGGACCTGCTTTCCCGGGACAAGCTGATGACCTATTGCGAAACCCACAATATTCCCGTCGAGATGAAGCGGGGCAAGAAATCCCCGTATTCCATGGACGCGAATTTACTGCACATCTCCTACGAGGGAGGAAATCTTGAAGATCCCTGGTGGGAGCCGGAAGAGGATATGTGGCGGTGGAGCGTGGCACCGGAAGCCGCCCCCGACAATCCCACTTACCTGGAATTTACCTATCAGCGCGGCGATATTGTCGCCATTGACGACCAGGCCATGACACCGGCCCAGGTCATTGAATACCTCAACAAGGTTGCCGGCGACAATGGTATCGGGCGCCTGGATATTGTCGAGAACCGCTATGTAGGGATGAAATCCAGGGGTTGCTATGAAACCCCGGCAGGCACAGTGATGCTGCCGGCCCATCGCGCCATCGAGTCCCTGGCCCTCGATCGCGAGGTGGCGCATCTGAAGGACAGCCTGATGCCCCGCTATGCGGAGCTGATTTACAACGGCTACTGGTGGTCGCCGGAGCGCAAGCTCCTTCAGGGGCTGATCGACGAATCCCAGGAGTTCGTCAACGGCCGTGTCCGGGTCAAGCTCTATAAGGGCAATGTGACAGTGGTTGGTCGACAGTCCGACGACAGCCTGTTCGACGAAAAAATCGCCACCTTCGACGACGACGCCGGCGCCTATGACCAGAAAGACGCCGAAGGCTTTATCAAGTTGAATGCCCTGCGCATGCGCATTGCCGCCAACAAAGGTCGGAAATTGCTCTAAAGTCGCCGCTTTTTGTTGCGGCGCACAAGAAATCCTCTCGCCGAGTTGACTCAGGTCATTCGGCGCAGGTCCTTGATCGGAAATAATCCGGGCAGGAGTCCATACAGAATCCTTCGGAAGACAGACACAGGAAAATCCAATGAGCAGTATCACTTCGGCCGGCCCGGCGCCGGATTACAACGTCAAGGTGGTGAAGCAATTTTCCATCATGACTGTGGTATGGGGCATTGTCGGTATGCTGGTGGGCGTAGTCATCGCAGCCGAGCTGGTATGGCCGGACCTGAACATGGGCCTGCAATGGTTTCATTTTGGACGCCTGCGCCCCCTGCATACCAACGCTGTCATCTTTGCGTTCGGTGGCTGTGCCCTGTTTGCCACATCCTATTGGGTGGTACAGAAAACCTGTCAGACCCGGCTTTTTGGTGGACCGCTGGTGGCCTTTACCTTCTGGGGCTGGCAGGCGATCATCGTCGCTGCCGCCATTACGCTGCCCCTGGGCTACACCACGACCAAGGAGTACGCCGAACTGGAGTGGCCCATCGATATTGCCATTGCCGTCGTCTGGGTGAGCTACGCGGTTGTATTTTTCGGCACTATCATGAAGCGCAAGACCAAACACATTTACGTGGCCAACTGGTTCTTCGGCAGCTTTATTCTGACGGTGGCGATGCTGCATATCATCAACAGCATGGCCATTCCCGTGACCATGACCAAGTCCTACTCGGTGTATGCGGGGGCGGTCGATGCCATGATTCAGTGGTGGTACGGTCATAATGCGGTCGGCTTCTTCCTGACTGCTGGTTTTCTGGGCATGATGTACTATTTTGTGCCCAAGCAGGCGGAGCGACCCGTCTATTCCTACCGCCTGTCCATCGTGCATTTCTGGGCCCTGATCGCCATCTATATCTGGGCCGGTCCTCACCACTTGCATTACTCGGCGCTCCCGGACTGGACCCAGAGCCTTGGCATGGTCATGTCGTTGATCCTGCTGGCTCCGTCCTGGGGTGGCATGATCAACGGCATCATGACCCTGTCAGGCGCATGGGACAAACTGCGCACTGATCCCACGCTCCGATTCCTGGTGGTGTCCCTGTCATTCTACGGTATGTCCACCTTCGAAGGTCCGATGATGTCCATCAAGACCGTAAACGCCCTGTCCCATAACACGGACTGGACCATCGGGCATGTGCATTCCGGCGCCCTGGGCTGGGTGGCGATGATTTCCATCGGCTCGCTTTACCACTTGATTCCGGTACTCTGGCGCCGCAAGGAAATGTTCAGCGTTCCGCTGATTAACGTGCACTTCTGGATGTCCACGATCGGCACCGTTCTCTACATTGCCTCCATGTGGGTCAATGGTATCGCCCAGGGGCTGATGTGGCGCGCCTTCAACGCCGACGGCACCCTGACCTACAGCTTCGCCGAGTCCATCGAGGCCAGTTACCCCGGTTACCTGGTGCGCCTGCTGGGCGGCTTTATCTTCTTCGTCGGCATGCTTGTGATGGCATATAACGTCTGGCGTACCGTCAGGTCTGAAGAACAACCGACGACTGTTGCGCAGCCCCAGACCGCATAAGGAGATTAACGAAGTGAAACACGAAATTATTGAAAAGAACCTGGGGTTAATGATTGTCCTGACCCTGGTTGCGGTCAGCTGGGGTGGCCTTGCCCAAATCGTGCCACTGTTTTTCTCCGACTCCACGACACAGCCCGTTGACGGATTGAAACCCTACACGGCACTTCAGCTGGAGGGTCGGGATATCTACATCCGCGAAGGCTGCGCCGTATGCCACACGCAGATGGTCCGACCCATGCGCGCCGAGGTGGAGCGCTACGGCCATTACTCGGTGGCGGGCGAGGGTGTTTACGAGCACCCCTTCCTATGGGGATCCAAACGCACCGGTCCGGATCTGGCCCGGGTGGGCGGCCGCTACAGTGACGATTGGCACAAGGCTCACCTCTACAACCCGCGGGATGTGGTTCCCGAGTCCAATATGCCGGCGTTTCCCTGGTTGTTCCAGCAATCCGTGACCGGTGAGCACACCGCAGACAAGATGCGCGCGCTTCGCAAGTTGGGTGTTCCGTATACGGATGATGATATTGCCAATGCCTCGAAGGTGTTTGAGGCTGGCGATGTTCGTGAAGTTGATGCTCTGGTGGCCTATTTGCAGCAGCTGGGTGTCCTGATGAAACAGAAACGCTGAGGAGTCGATCCATGGATCAGGGCACTATGCAGGGTATCGGCACCATCCTGGCGATGATCGCCTTTCTCGGCGTCTGCTGGTGGGCATTCAGCGCCCACAAGAAGAAGGACTTCGAGGAAGCCTCACGGTTGCCGTTTGCCGACGAAGAGGCCGGATCAGAAACGGACGACCAGGAAGACGAAATTTCGCAGAGTAACGATGAGAGGCAGGGCTGAAAATGAGCAGCTTTTGGAGTTGGTGGATTATCGTAATCGTTGTAATCAACATCGGTGGCTCGCTACTGCTGTTGCTGGCTAACCGCAAGGTAGAGGTGCGTGGTGGCAAATCCGATGAGATTCCCACCACTGGCCACATTTATGATGGCATTGAAGAGTACGACAATCCCTTGCCGCGTTGGTGGTTCAACATGTTTCTCATCACCGTGATTTTTTCGGTGGTGTACCTGGCTTTGTACCCGGGCCTGGGAAATTTCCGCGGTTTTCTGGGTTGGACCTCCACAGGTCAACTCGACCAGGAGCTGGCCGCCGCAGAGGAAAAATACGGCCCGATTTTCAATCAGTACATGGACGACACGATTGAAGAGCTGGCCGCCAATCCCGACGCCCTGAAAATGGGTGCCCGGTTGTTCGCCAATAACTGTGCGGTGTGTCACGGCTCGGATGGTCGCGGTAATTACGGGTTTCCAAACCTTGCCGATGACGACTGGCTCTACGGCGGTCAGCCCGAGAACATCAAGACGTCCATTGTTCAGGGCCGTAATGGCATCATGAATCCCTGGGGTGATGTCATCGGAGAAGAGGGCGTTGTGGCGTCTGCTAACTACGTCCTGAAATTGAGTGGGCGCGATCACGACGCTGGCCAGGCCGCTGAAGGCGAAAAGGTTTATGCGACCTACTGTAGCGCCTGTCACGGTGCCGATGGCAAGGGCAATCAGACCCTGGGTGCGCCCAACCTGACCGACAACACCTGGCTGTATGGCGGTTCCCCGGAAATCATCAAGCACACCATTCGGAATGGACGCCAGGGCAAGATGCCGGCCCACGGTGACCTGCTCAAGGAAAACCGGATTCATCTGCTGACGGCTTACGTCTACAGCCTTTCCCGGAACGACTGATCGGCGACTCTTAACAGGCCAACGGTTACCGTCGGCCTGTATGGCGTGGCTCAAGGCCACAGGAGTGAGGTATCCATGACTGAAGTCAATGACGAAGGTCGCAGTCAGGCCTCGGAAGAGGCGGTACGCGTCCTCAACCTGTATGAAACCCGGGAAAAAATCTATACCCGCAAGCTGAAAGGCTTTTATCGCAATCTTCGTCGGTGGACCTGGATTCCGCTGCTCGGCGGATACTTCCTCCTGCCCTGGATAAACTTTGAAGGGCGTCAGGCAGTCTGGTTCGACCTGCCGGCCAGGAAGTTTCATATCCTGTCCCTTACCTTCTGGCCCCAGGACTTCATGCTCCTGGCCTGGCTGCTTATCATTGCGGCGTTTGCCTTGTTTACGGTGACCGTGCTGGTTGGTCGCGTATGGTGCGGCTTCACCTGCCCCCAGACCGTGTGGACGATGCTTTTTATGTCCGCCGAGCATTTCTGGGAAGGGGACCGGAATCAACGGATAAAACTGGACAAGGCGCCCTGGAGCGCCAATAAGGTAATCCGCAAGGGCGGCAAACAGCTGACCTGGATTGCCATCGCGTTGCTGACCGGCTTTACGTTTGTCGGCTATTTCAATCCCGTCAGGGAGTTGGTACCGGATTTTTTCGCCCTGGAGGCGCATCCGGCGGCGGTATTCTGGACACTCTTCTTTACCTTCATGACCTACATGAACGCCGGCTTTATGCGTGAACAGGTATGCCTGTACATGTGTCCGTACGCGCGCTTTCAGTCGGTTATGTTCGACAGGGACACCCTCGTTGTGTCCTACGATGTCGCTCGCGGAGAACCACGTGGCGCGCGCAAGAAGGGGGCCGATCACGCGACCGAGGGTCTTGGCGACTGTGTCGACTGCAGCCTCTGTGTGCAGGTGTGCCCCACGGGTATTGATATTCGCGATGGCCTCCAGTACGAGTGCATCAGTTGCGGCCTGTGTATCGATGCCTGCGATGCGGTGATGGACAAGATGGGTTATCCACGGAAACTCATCAGTTTTACCACCGAGCATGCGCTGGAGCGCGGCAAGACCCAAATACTGCGGCCGCGTTTTATCGGTTATACCCTCGTGCTGATGCTGATGGCCGGCTTGTTTGTCTATACGGTGGCCAACCGTGTGGCGCTCGATATCAATATCATCCGGGATCGCAACCTGTTGTTTCGGCAGACCCCAGGTGGCCTGGTGGAAAATATCTATACCCTGCGCATCAACAACATGGACAACGAAGCCCATCGCTATGTGATTGCCGTTGAGGGTGACTACGACTACACATTCAAAGGCGATAGGGAGGTTTTTGTCGAAGGCGGCGAGGTCTACTCCGACCTTGTGCGACTGGTGCTGGACCCCGGCTTTCTCAGGGAAGCCAACACCGAAGTGGTGTTTACGGTGACAGCGGTGGATAATCCCGAGCTGACCGCCAGGGAGGAGAGCCGCTTTATCGGCCCGTCCGTCCGAATTCGCTGAACCCCATGGGCGGCGCCAGTTGTGCTGGTCTCCGCCCCCCCCATATCCGGAGAACGTCCTTGTCTATCAGCCATACCGATCAACAGCCCTGGTACAAACAGTTTTGGCCCTGGTTCATCATTGCACTGCCCGCAACGGTGGTGGTGGCCGGTCTGACCACCGTCTATATCGCCTTCACCAACGCCGACAGTCTTGTCAGCGACAATTACTACAAGGATGGACTGGCCATCAACCAGGTGTTGGCGCAGGACCAGCGGGCCGCTGAATTGGCAATGTCCGCCCATATGGCGTTTGATCGGGTCTCCGGCGAGGTGCTCATCGAAATGTCCGGCGGTGGGGCATTTCCCCCATCGCTTCAAGTGAGACTGCTGCATCCCCTGGACGACAAACGCGATCAGGTTCTGGCGGCGTCGCAAATTTCGGCAGGGCGCTACAGGGCCGACCTCAAACAACAGCCCGAGCAGCGGTATTACCTCGAGCTGGCGCCGGCTGTTGCTCCCGAGTGGCGTCTTAAAGGGGAAATCGATTTCCGGAAACATCAGGCCATTACCCTCGACACCAGCCAAGGCTGAGCCCTGTCTGTATGAATGATCGGCATACGCCGCCCGCCAGCTGCTACCACTGCGGCCTGCCGGTGCCGCCCGGGACCCATTTCTCCGTCAATATCGAGGGTATGCCGCGACAGATGTGCTGTCCGGGTTGTCAGGCCGTAGCAGGCAGTATCGTCGAAGGCGGGCTCGAGCATTTCTATCGCTATCGCTCTTCGCTTTCCCGCCCCCCCGATGAGAACAGCGATGCCCTGGCGAGTTATGATCTTCCCGAGGTGCAGGAAGACTTCGTCCAGCAAATGCCGGATGGGACGTTGGCCGCAGAGTTGACCGTTACCGGGATTACCTGTGCCGCCTGTGCCTGGCTGATCGAGCACCATATCGCCAGGCTTCCGGGTGTGGAGACTGTCAGTGTGAATGTTTCCACACACCGCTGCCGGATAGTCTGGGATCCGCAAGACATTCTTCTGAGCCGGTTACTGGGGGCGTTCGCCGATATCGGGTACCAGGCGCGACCCGCCGGGGACGTCGAGGAAGAACGCCATCGTCGGCGGGAAGGCCGGGTATTTTTGTTGCGCCTGGGGCTGGCCGGAATCGCGATGATGCAGGCCGGGCATGTCGCCATCGCCCTCTACGCCGGCGCTTACTCAGATATGGAATCCTCCTGGGAAACATTGCTGCGCTGGGTGAGCCTGATGATTGTGACGCCGGTGGTACTGTTTTCCGCCAAGCCATTTTTCGATGCCGCCTGGCGCAGCCTCAAGGTCGGCCATCTGGTCATGGACGTCCCGGTGTCACTGGCGATAGCGTTGGCCTACAGCGCCAGCGTCTGGGCGACGGTCACGGAGACCGGCGAAGTTTATTTCGACTCAGTATCGATGTTCACCTTTCTGCTCCTGCTGGGCCGGTTTCTGGAGATGCAGGTGCGTCACCGCAATGAAAACTTCTCCGCCAGCCTGCTGCGACTCATCCCGCCAGTGGCGACACGCATTGACGGCGATACCGAGGCTTCGGTGCCGGTCAAGCTGCTCGGGCCGGGGGATTGTATCCGGGTCAACAGTGGTGCCACGATTCCCTGTGACGGCGAGGTGGTGCGCGGCTCCAGCTCGGTGATCGAAGCGGTACTTACAGGCGAGCAGGCACCGGTATCCAAGCAGATGGGAGCGGTGGTCAGTGCCGGCTCGGTCAACGTGGACAACCCGCTCTATATCACTGTTCACGGCGTTGGCCGGAAGACCCGCCTCGGCGCCATTCTCGATCTGGTGAGCAGCGCCCAGGCTGAGCGCCCCCATCGCGCGGCGCTTGCCGATCGGCTGGCCAGTTATTTTGTCGCGGCGGTACTGGTGATTGCGGCGCTCGTGGCGCTCGTCTGGTGGTTTATCGAACCGGCTCAGGCCCTTTGGGTGACACTCTCGGTACTGGTGGTCACCTGTCCCTGTGCGCTGTCCCTGGCGACACCAACGGCGCTGACGGTCGCCACCGGCCGCTTGCGCCGCAGTGGCTTCCTGATTCGCAAGGGCCATGTGCTTGAGACACTGGCGATTGTTGACCGGGGAGTATTCGATAAAACCGGGACTTTGACACTGGGTGATATGCGGGTAATCGACTGCCGGCCCCTCGGCGACGTCGACGGGGAGTCCCTGCTGGCCATGGCCGCCGCCCTGGAGGCGGGTTTGGCTCATCCCATTGCCCGGGCGTTTTCCGCTGTCCCTGTTACCGCCACCGTCGATGACCAGCAGGTTGTCGTCGGCGAGGGTGTCAAGGGAACGGTATCCGGCGAGCCGGTGGTCTTGGGCAAACCGGGCTTTGTTGCGGCAGAAACCGGTGGAAATATGCTTTCCCCGCCGTCGTCTGAGGGGCTCTGGTTGTTGCTCGCCCGAGGGGCGCGCCCGCTTGGCTGGATTCAGTTGGCGGATCGATTGCGCCCGGGTGCCGGTGAAGCGCTGGGCGAGCTGCGTTCTCTCGGACTTGCCGTGGAGTTGCTCAGTGGCGACCGTCAGTCCGCTGTCGAGCAGCTGGCCGATCAACTGGGTATCCCAGAGTTTCGTGCCGGCGTAGGTCCGGCGGGCAAGCTGGCGCGTATTCGGGAGCTTCAGGGACAGGGCCACTCTGTCCTCATGGTCGGTGACGGGGTTAACGATGTCCCGGTACTCAGTGGCGCCGATGTCTCGGTAGCCATGGGCGATGCCGTGGATATCACCCGTCTGCATGCCGACAGCCTGCTGATTTCGGGGCGTCTCGATACCCTGGCAGATGCTGTCGCCCTGGCTCGCAAGACCCGGCGCATCATACGCCAGAATCTGGCCTGGGCGCTCGGTTATAATCTGGTCGCGTTGCCGGCGGCCGTGTGTGGGCTGGTGCCGCCCTGGCTGGCGGCTATCGGCATGTCGGCCAGCTCATTGCTCGTGCTTCTCAACGCCCTGCGTCTCGGCCGGGGCATTTCGGCCCGGGTGCCATCACCGGCTTGAAGGGTGTCTTATGGAAAGCCTTTATCTTCTGATTCCTTTGTCGCTGATCGTATTGTTGATCGCCGTTGCCATATTTGTCTGGGCGGTCAATTCCGGTCAGTACGACGATGTCGACAGGGAAGGGGAGCGCATTCTTTTCGACGATGACAATCGGTTTGAAAAGCCGAAACCTCCGGAATCCGATGAACGGGACACATCTGGCGAACCGGCTGAGGGGGATGTCCGGAATGGTTGATGCGGTCAGTGGAATGTCGCTCTGGGCACTGTTTATGGTCGGCTTTCTCGGATCCGGTCATTGCGTGGGAATGTGCGGTGGTATCACGACCGCCCTTGGACTTGCCACTGAAGGTCCCCGGCGCACAGAGCTGGTTATCGGTTATAACCTGGGTCGCGTGTTCAGCTACGCCACGGCAGGCGTCATTGTCGCAACCCTCGGTTATTGGGGGCGGGAATACCTCGCATTGGGGCCTTATTTGCGTCTCTTGGCGGGGTTTATTCTCGTCCTGATGGGATTGTATCTGGCCGACTGGTGGCGGGTGTTGACACACCTTGAACGTTTGGGCGCCCATCTCTGGCGGCGGGTTCAGCCCTTGGGACGAAGCCTTATGCCGGTGGTCAGCCTCCGCCAGGCATTGTTGCTAGGAGTGGTGTGGGGGTGGCTTCCCTGCGGTCTGGTCTACTCTGCGCTTGCGTTGACTGCCACCGCGCCGTCGCCGTTGACCGGCGGGCTGATGATGCTGGCCTTTGGCGCGGGAACTGCCCCGGCGATGGTGGTTGGCGGTGTTTTTTCCAGTCAAGCCAGGCGCTTTCTTCAAACCCGTTGGTTGCGCCGGGTGATGGCGCTGGCGATGATCGCCATGGGGGTGTGGACTGTGTTGAATACCGCGCAGCACATGGCGCATCTGACCCATAGTGCGGCAAAGCCGGAACAACCAAATCCTGCTGTAAAGGAGCAGCCTGAACATGTCCGCTCCCACCATTGATATGGGTCATTGAGACCGCTCATTCCAGGTTGACAAGCATCTGGACTTACGGTTGACTGAAGATCAATAAATTAAAAAAACAGTCAGTTCCCCGGGAGGGAGAAATATGTTTGGACATGTCTTTGGTATGCTTCTCGACCCGCAAGCCGAGTGGGCGAAGATTTCTGCGCTGCCTGACAAGGAAATCAAGAAACTGCTCCCTTACCCGATTGTCATGGCACTGATTCCTGCAATCGCGTTTTACATAGGCACCACCGAATACGGCTGGCGGATTTTGGGTGAAGATGTAACCCGCCTCACGCCCGGCAGTGCCATTCCCTTGGCGGTGCTTTTCTATCTCGCATTACTCGGTGCCGTGGTGTTTATCGGTTACATGGTCGACTGGATGTCTACCACCTTCAACGCCAGGTCGTTTCTGGCCAAGGGCATTGTCCTGACCGCCTATGCCACAACACCGGTATTTGTTGCCGGTCTCTTTGCTGTATATCCCGTATGGTGGTTTGATATTCTCCTTGCCACCGCGGCCTGTAGTTACGCCATTCGCCTGGTCTATCTGGGTGTGCCACCGGTGATGAAGGTGCCGGAGGAGCGCGGGTTCCTGTATGCCAGTGCGGTCTTTATGATGGCGCTGGTCTATGTCGTCGTCGTGTTGGTGGCGACCGCCATCCTTTGGGAGTATGTGGCCATGCCTGTTTTCACTGACTGAGGGTCTGAGTCGGTCGAGTAAGCCGGGCTTTTGGCCCGGCTTTTTGATGTCAGCGCACCCTGAGCTTGCCGTAAACAAGTGGCCGGTCGAAATGATCTGATATGGGAGGGTTTGTTATGCGTCTTTTGCACACCATGTTGCGGGTAGGGAATCTGGACACAGCCATCGCTTTCTATCGCGATGTGCTGGGAATGTCGCTGCTGCGCAAAAAGGACTACCCGGACGGGCGCTTTACCCTGGCTTTTCTCGGCTATGGTCCCGAAGACGAAACGGCAGTGATCGAATTGACCTGGAATTGGGATACCGACAGCTACGAGCCGGGCACGGGGTTTGGACATATTGCAGTTGGTGTCGACGATATATACGCGACCTGTGAACGGATCCGCGGGGCCGGTGGCAAGGTGGTTCGTGAACCCGGTCCGATGAAGCATGGTTCAACAGTGATTGCATTTATCGAAGACCCGGACGGCTACAAGGTGGAGCTTATCGAAGGGCACTGAAATACCGGCACTGGCAAAAAGTATACGCCATGAAAAAACCCGCCTGCGGCGGGTTTGTTGTTTCAGGGAAAGGATACAAAGTTCCCCGCGCTGTCCGGCAGGCGGCTCTTACCCCTTTCCCAGCAGGCCGAAGGTCAGCCGATTGAGCCAGGAGCGTTTTGGTCCCTTATCCTCGTCCTTATATTGAGCGGGGTTGTACTGCGCCCGGGTGTCATAATGCGGTGGCTGGGCATTGTCGTAAAGGCCGAGGGTCAGGGATTTGATCCAGCCCCGGCTTTCGTCTTCGCTCACTCCCTGGTAGGTGAATACGCCGTTTGCATCGAGGGCGGGGTAGTCGGGGTAGTTTGCCGCCAGAACCTGAACGGCGTCCGCAGAAAGTTCCTGTAGCCCCAGCAGGTGGTAGGCTTCCGCCATTATGGCCAGGCCGTCCGGCACCGACGGTGTCTGCTGGAAGTTTTCCACCACATAGCGGCCCCGGTTGGCGGCGGCGACGTAGGCCTTGCGTTTGAAGTAGTAATTGGCGACGTTGATTTCGTAGCGGGCGAGCAGATTTCGCAGGTGAATCATGCGCTTGCGGGCGTCGGCTGCGTAGCTGCTGTTGGGGAACCGTGCCAGCAGTTCAGAGAAAGCCGCGAAAGACTCCCGTGCGCTGCCCGGATCCCTGGCCGTTTGGTCGGTGGGCAGGAAGTTATCAAAAAAGCTGTTGCTCTGGCTGAGCAGGGACAGACCTTTCAGGTAATAGGCGTAATCGACATTGGGGTGCCGGGGGTGCAGGCGAATAAAACGGTCTGCGGCGGCGATCGCGGCCTCGTAGTCGGCGGAGCGGTATTGCGCGTAAATCAATTCAAGTTGGGCCTGCTCGGCATAGGTACCGAACGGAAACTGTGCCTCCAGGGCTTGCAGATTGTCGATGGCCAGTTTCCAGTTGCGGGCGTTCAGGTTGCGCTGAATGACATTGTAGAAATCTTTTTCCGTATAGCCGGCGGTTTCCGACTCCGGCTCCTCGTCATCGCCAAAAAACGGCATCCAGGAACAACCGGTGAGGGAGAGTAGAGTGATTAGTGCCAGGGGCAGTGTGAGCAGTGTCAGTCGTCGCATAAATTATCGGATTCTCTGTGAAGGCAGTTGTGCCGGCTTCATCGCCCTGCAAAAATGGCTATTTAACCACAGCTGGTATCTAAGCTAAACAATGCAGGACAACCAAATAGACTTGCGGGCTACCGTTCCCGTCGACTGCGTCGGTCAGCGAATAGACCAGGTCGCGGCGCAGATGTTTCCCGATTTCTCCCGTTCCCGGCTCCAGCAGTGGATACGCGAAGGGCAGTTGACCGTGGATGGCCGGCAGCGCCGGGCCAGGGACAAGGTGATGGGCGGAGAGCAGTTGGCATTGCAGACGTTGCTTGACGAGCAGGGAGACTGGCAGTCCGAGGCAATACCGCTGGATGTGGTCTACCGTGACGATGACATCCTGGTGATCAACAAGCCCGTCGGACTGGTTGTTCACCCCGGCGCCGGCAACCGCGAAGGCACGCTGCTCAACGCCCTCCTGCACCATTTCCCGGGCCAGGAGTTACTGCCCCGCGCCGGTATCGTGCATCGCCTGGACAAGGATACCTCCGGATTGATGGTGGTGGCCAGGACCCTGCGTGCCCAGGGTGATCTTGTAGCGCAATTGCAGGCGCGTACCGTCAGTCGTGAATACCAGGCAGTGATTCAGGGCGAGATGATCAGCGGTGGCACGATCGACGCGGCCATCGGTCGCCATCCCAAGGTGCGAACCCGCATGGCAGTGGTGCGAAGCGGCGGCAAGCCGGCGGTCACTCATTATCGGATCCTTCAGCGCTTCAACGGGTTTACCCATATCGGCGTCAAGCTGGAGACAGGGCGAACCCACCAGATCCGCGTCCATATGGCGCATCTGGGGTTTCCCCTGGTGGGCGATACCGTGTACGGCGGGCGCCTGAAATTTCCCAGGGGGGCCAGCGAACCGATAAGGGCTTTTTTGCGGCAGTTCCGACGTCAGGCGTTGCACGCCGTGGCTTTGAGCCTGGTCCATCCGGTCAGTGGCGAGTCGCTCTCTTGGAGCGCTCCTTTACCCCAGGACTTCGAGGCCCTGCTGGCCGCGTTGGCGTCGGGGTGAAAGGAATGAATCCCTCTTTTCTTCGTCCGGAGTGGCCCGCTCCGGACGGTGTCCGGGCAGTTGTCACTACCCGTCGAGGCGGGGTCAGTCTGCGGCCCTGGGAGAGCTTCAATCTCGGTACCCATGTCGGTGACGATAGTAGCGCTGTGGCCGAGAACCGTCGGCTGTTGATAACGACGCTGGATTTGCCTCTCTCACCCGCTTGGCTGGACCAGGTCCACGGGGACCGGGTTGAAATTCTCTCTGCGCCGCCCGTTGGTGTGCCACAGGCGGATGCAGCGGTGACACGGGTGCCCGGGTTACCCTGTGTGGTGATGACCGCCGACTGTCTGCCGGTTATATTCTGCGACCGGTCCGGTACCGTGGTCGCCGCCGCCCATGCGGGCTGGCGCGGACTCGCCGACGGTATTCTCGAAAACACGGTCAAAGCCCTTGGTGCCCCACCCGGGGAGCTGCTGGCCTGGCTCGGGCCGGCAATCGGTCCGGACTGTTTTGAAGTCGGAGGCGACGTGCTTGCGGCATTCCTCGGGCAAGTGGCAAGCGCTGATCAGCGCAAGGCCGTAGCAGCCTGTTTTATCGCCATGCCCGGAAGAACGGGTCAGTACCTGGCCGATCTCTTTCAGTTGGCCAGGATCGCGCTACAGCGGGTGGGGGTCGATGCTGTTTACGGTGGCGGCCTTTGCACAATGTCCGATCCGTCCAATTGGTACTCCTATCGCCGCGATGGAAAAACCGGTCGCATGGCGACCATGGTCTGGCTGGCCGGTTGACGCATCCCCACAGGTACCGCCCAAAGCACACAAAGGACGTCTTGCATTATGTCTGTCTCTCATCCCCGGCTGGTGGCCATAGCGTTATCGGCGGTTACGGCAATGTCCATGGTGCCGGTGCTGATCAAGTATACCCAGGCCAATATCGAGACCATCGGCACTGCTAGGCTCCTGATTTCATTGGTGATTCTGTCGCCATTGTTGCTGTTCAGGAAGGGTTTTTCGGGACTTCGTCGACGGGACTGGTTATGGCTGGTGTTTGCAGGGCTTTGTTTCGGTATCCATTGGTGGACCTACTTCTATGCCATCAAAGTAGCCGGCGCCGCCACGGGTGCCATCGCCATGTCCACCTTTGGTATCCACCTGCTGTTGCTCAACTGGCTGATTCACCGCCAGACGCTCAAGCCGGTGGATATGTTGCTGGTCGCTGTATGTGCCTTCGGGTGCTATCTGGTTATTCCTGCCCCCAGCCTGAACGACCGTACCACCCTGGGCTTTTTGGTGGGTGTGTTCAGTGCGATGCTCTACGGCGCAATGCCGCTTATTCACCGGCGGATGATTCATCTGTCCACCCTGGTGCGTACCTGGGGGCAATTTGCCTTTGCGGGACTGTTTTTTCTCTTATTGTGGCCGGAGACCAACTGGCAACTCGCGGCCCCGGACTGGTGGAGCCTTTTGGTGCTGGGTACGGTTTGCACATTGTTTGCCCACGGCTTGTGGGTAAAAGCCAGTTCTGAGCTGCCGGGACTTCTGACCGGCAGTATTCACTACCTCTACCCGCCCATGACCATGGTGCAGAGCTGGCTGTTTCTCAATGAACGGATTACCGGCGGCATGATCGCAGGCGCCCTGATGATAATCAGTGCCAACCTGGTGCTGATTGCATCCCCCTGGTGGCGCCTGCAACGTCGTCGCGCCGGGTCCTAGTCCTCGACTGATGCCGGGGTTTTGCCCCGGTCGTTGCTGTACACCAGGAGTGCATTGCCGGGCTTGAACATGGCGTATGAATAGCCCGAGTTGACGATCAGGTATCCGTCGACAACAGCGGGGCCAGGGCCGCTCATGGACCCGCCCGTGGCCATCAGGCCATTCACCCCCATAACCGGCGTCCGGGTATCGGTTTGCCAAAGGATCCGGCCGGTCTCGCCGTCGTAGGCACGCAGCATGCCGTCCAGGTGGCCGGCGAATACCACTCCGGGGATGGCGGTCAGTGCCGACGAGACTCCGGGGTGGCAGCCGGGATCATCGCAACTGGATTCGGCGGTGACGTGCCGCCAGAGCACCTGGCCGGTGGCGGCATCGAGGGCATGAACCCCGGGGGCGCCGTCCGGTGCCAGGGAGCCGTCTGCCTGCAGTGGGGTATCCACCACCGGGACATAGACCCGGCTGCCCTCCGCCGCCATTCCAAAGTGCACCCCGCCCATGACGCTGCCGCGTCCGACCTGTTGTTGCCAGAGTATTTCCCCCTGCCTGTCGGG
>PABE01000023.1 GCA_002702725.1 Porticoccaceae bacterium | reverse complement strand
GAGGCAAACCCAGAGCGAAGCGGCGGGGTTGACTTCCCACTGGCTGGCCCTGTTAGTGTAATTTTCATTCATAGCTACCGCGACCCGCCGGATATTGTTTTTCCCATTCTTTGCCGTTGGTAAATTGTACCTCAATGCTTTTAATGGTGTTTTCATCTATGCATCTAGCATTAACGCTGTAGCCATCTGGGTGGGATCTGGGTATATAAAATGGTTTTATTCCGCAGACCTTACAGAATAAGTGCTTGGCAGTATGTGTGTTAAAGGTATATGTAGTAAGACTGTCTTGTCCTTTTAATAATTGGAATCTATCTGCAGGAACAATCAGGTGAAGATATCCTGATTTGCTGCATATAGAACAATTGCATTCATTTACTTTCAAATTCTGAGGGGCGGTAACTTTGAAAGTTACGGCACCACAGTGACAGCTTCCAAAATGTTCAATCATGGCTTTACACTAACAGTACGCCTGAATTCAATTTGTAAGTGCAACTCGACAGGTCAGGTGGAGGGTAAGCTGCGGTAGCATAGACAGCTTCTCTCACCGACCAAAGTTAGAGGAGCACCATGTACACACAGCTTACCCAGGAAGAACGATACCAGATACACGCGCTGATGAAAGCAGGTCATAGTCAATCAGAGATAGCCGATATTCTGGGGCGCCATAAAGCCACGATCAGTCGAGAGCTCCGACGCAACTGTGGTCTGCGCGGTTATCGTCCCAAGCAGGCCCATCGCCTGTCGGTGGAACGCCGTCAAAGCAAGGCTCAGAGCCGTATTGCCAATGACCACTGGAGTTTGGTTGAGCGACTGTTACGCAAGGACTGGAGTCCCGAACAAATTAGTTTGTGGCTGCGCGCCGAATGCGATATCAGGATCTCTCACGAGTGGATCTATCAATACGTCCTCCACAATAAATCTACAGGTGGTGATCTCTACCGCCATCTGCGTTGCCAAAAACAACGCAGAAAACGCTACGGCAGTTATAGTCGCCGTGGCCAGCTAACAAACCGCGTTAGCATCGACGAGCGCCCACCCGTTGTTGACCGTCGTTCACGACTGGGCGATTGGGAGCTCGACACCATTATTGGTAAGGGCCACAAGCAGGCGATCGTCTCCCTAACTGAGCGGAAATCCCGATTGACACTCATTCACAAGGTAGAGCACAAAACTGCTGACAACGTCACTCACGCCATTCTGGCATTGCTTAATCCCATAGCCCATCATGTTCACACGCTGACCTCGGATAACGGCAAAGAATTCGCTGGGCATGAACGTATTGCCAAGGGCCTGGGAGCCCGATTTTACTTTGCTCACCCCTATGCCTCCTGGGAACGGGGGCTGAATGAGAACACCAACGGCCTCATACGCCAGTACTTCCCAAAGCATAGGGACTTTACAACCATCACCCAGTCAGAGATCAATGAAGTGATGGAGAAACTGAATAATCGCCCGCGAAAATGCCTTGGCATTAAAACGCCCAATCAGGTATTTTTCGGGATCAATCCAACTGTTGCACTAGCGAGTTGAATCCGCGACGTTAATGAGGTCTCCGACCTCATAATAATTATTAGCGGGCCTACCCGATAACAACTGGGTATACGGCACCTTTCCTGTAACCTCCTGAAAAACCTGTAGAAGAAACCGTTTGCACCACACCTAAAACCGTTATCAGGTAATTTACCCGATAAGTCACGTGTCCGCAGAATGGGCGATTGATCACTCAGGGAAGGGGATGTTGCCATCATAGAAATTCCATTTCCGAGATCTATCCTGTCTTATGGGCGGGCTCGCCATCACAGCCCGAGCGGCATGATGGCGACCCCTTACCCAACCAACTATTTCACACTGTTTTCTGAAACGCAATTCCCTCGCCCCAGTGGTGAATACGTTGCCAGAACCGGTGGCGGGTGGTGGCGAAGTTGTGCATATGCCCCATGCGCGGGCAGACATAGACGGTGATATCCGTGGCGCTTTGGAAGGCCCTGGGTTCGGCCCGGGGGTCGGGGACCACATCCCGCTCGCCGACGGCTACCAGCACGGGCACGCGAATGGACGCCGCCTCCGGGGCGACGGTGCCGGGGGCCACCATCTGGATGGCGCAGGGGGGCGTGGTTTCGGAGCGCCAGTACGGCAGTGAGCCGTCGGGGTTCTTGGCGTTGAGGTCGATGTCGACAATGTCCTGTGGCTCATCGTCGTAGTGGAAGGACCAGGCAAAGGGATGCTCGTCGTTGCTGACATCCCCTTTCAGGTCTTCCCTGCCCATGACGGTTTTTTCCGCCTCTGCCATCATGGCCTGGTTGACGATCAGGGGGGCATCGAGGTTTGAGCCCCTTGGAATCCAGGGCCACTGGGGTTGCGGCTTGCCGGGGCGGCCGGGCACCACGGTATGAATACCGCTGTAGCCGAGGCTGGCGATACCATCAAAGGGCGCGTGCTGGCCCTGCAATACGATGGTGAAGCAACCGCCCATGGACTGGCCAATGCCCAGTTTGGTGGCGTTTTTGATTGGCGCAAAACCTTCCTTCAGGGTGCCCGCTTCGAGTTTTTCCATCACCGCATTGACGGTGGCCAGGTTGGCCCGGGCGACGTTTTCATAGCTAAGGGCATTGCCTTCGGGAATGGTAGAATCACCCACGCCGAGGTGATCGCAGGCGACAAACACCCAGCCCCGATCGGTGTGGTAGGCGGCTTCGCCGCCGGGTTCGAACAGGTCCAGGGCGTAATAGCGACGGTTGTAGCCGCCACCGGGAAAGGCAAAGCACACCACGGGGTTCGCATTGGGCGCGTCGTCCGGCAGATAAACGGTCACGGCGGTGTGGGCCTCAATTCCCAGGTCTGCAGCTTGGGTAACATCGATGGTCATCTCAACGGTTTGCATGGCGAGTCCTCACTGGGTTATTCGTGCGCCTATTCCGGGCGTTTTTCAGGGTCACGATCAATTGTTAACGACCGGTGGCCGCCGCCTGTTCCGGCAGGTCGTGGGCGGGTTTGGTGACGGGCTTGCGGTCGAGCAGCATCAGCAATCCGGGCAGCACCAGAAAATCGAATACCAGTGCCAGCAGAATAATTATGCCGGTGAGCGCCCCCATGCTGAAATTCAGCGTTACCGGCGACAGCATCAGCAACCAGAAGCCGGAAACCAGCACCACCATGGTCGTCCACAACGGGCGACCGGTTTTGGCAAAGGCGAAGCGGATGGCGTCTTCCGTGCTTTCGCCGGCGTAGTGGGCGCGCCGGTATTTGCTCAGAAAATGCACGGCAAAATCCACCACCACCCCGAGGCACACCCCGGCAACACTGGCCACGGCAAAATTCACCTGGCCGTTGAGCAGATACCAAAGGCCATACCCCATGCCCACGGGCAGAATATTGGCGAGCATTGCGACAATGCCCAGCTTCCAGCTGCGCAGGGAAAGAAACAGCACGAACGACACCATCAGAATGGCGATGATGCCGCCCTTCATCATGCTGGGAATCATCTTGACGTAGGACAGCTCCGCGGTCAGGGGCGTGGTACCGGTAACCACCACCCGAAGCTGTGGCGCGTTGTCGGCGAACCACTGGTCGATGGCGCGGCCGGTCTCGACGACAATCTGGCTGTCCCCCTTGCCCATGATGGCAGTGAGCAACAGTCCGGATTTATCGATGTCGATCTGGTTGTTGAGGTCGAGGCCATAGGGCAGTGACATTTCGTACAGCAGCAGATACTGGGCGGCCATGTCCTGCTCCTCCGGCAGCCGGTACCAGGCGGGGTCGTCGCCGTGCAGGGTGCGGTTCAGGCGCTTGAAGGTGTCCGTCAGGGTGGTGATATGGTCGATGTTGGGGCGCGCCAGCATCCAGCTGGAAAACTCCTCGATCGTGGTGAGGAATGCAGGATCGTTGATCCCGCCGGGTTCGTCGGTAAACACCGCCACATCCAGCTTGAGCACCCCGGAGACATTCTCCTCGTAGAACTCCACCGCCTGGCGCTCCGGGGTATAGGGGGCGAGCATGGCGCTGGGGGAATCGTTGAACCGGTTCTGGGGCACCAGGGCAATCAGTATTGCCGAAAGCCCCAGCCCGACAATCACAACCGGCTTGTAGTGGGCGATGGAAAACTCGGCGATACGGTTGAACAGGTTGGTTCCCTTGCGCGCCGGTTTGACCTTCATCGGCAACAGGGACAGTAGCGCCGGCAACAGGGTCACGGAGAGCACAAAGGCAATGGTGACCCCCAGGGCCACGGAAAGGCCGATGCGCCGCAGGGAGGGCAGCTCGGCAAAGGTGAAGGTGAACACCCCCATCACCGTGGTCAGGGAGGTGAGAAAGATCGGCATGAAGTTGTCTTTCAGGCTCTGGCGAATGGCATCCAGTTTATTCATGCCGTCGCGCATCGCCTTCTGCATGGCTTCGATCACGTGCACGGAATCCGCCACCGCCAGGGTCATAATCACGATGGGTGCGATAGCGCTGCCCGGGTCGATTTTCCAGTAACCCCAGCCCAGCAACCCCATGGCACCCAGGCCGGTAAAGATCACAACTAACGACGCAGAAAAAACCCCCGAAAAAGACCGGGTCATAACCCAGAGAATTGCCACCATCAGCAGCAACATGCCGGGAATCAGGGTGGCGTTGTCCTGCTTGCCGTATTTGCTCAGCGAATAGTCGACGGTAATCATGCCGGTGACATAGAACGCCGTTTCCGGATGGCTGGCGGAATAGTCATCTATCATGGTGTTCAGGGCGGTGATGATGTCGTCATTGGCTTTGGACGGGCCCACATCATCGGGGATGGAGAACGTCACGCTCACCACCGCCACTTCGAGGTCTTCGGAAATCAGGTTGTGCAGAAGGGTCGGCTCGGTGGCGCTCACCCGCCGCGCGCGCTCCAGCAATTCATCGGTCAGGGGCTCCCCTTCCGGCAGCAGATCGCCGACCACCAGATCATCGCCGTCCGCCTCGGTGTGCTGGTAGTTGGTGATGGAATCCACCCGGGAGGCATGGGGCAGCAGCCAGGCCTTGTCGGTCACCTGCTGCAACAACTCAATGGTTTTCGGCTTGAACACGACCCCGTCTTTGGGCGCCACGGCTATCAGCAGGTTGTGGTTTTCGCTGAAGATATCCTCTATCTGCTCCAGTTCCACCAGCCCGGGATATTCCGGGTCGATAAAGGACTTGTAGTCAGAGAGCACGACAATGCGCTCCAGCCCCTTGCCGGCGACGGCAACCAGCAGAACGGCGGCAATCACCACCAGCCAGCGAAAGCGCAATACGGAATCGATAAAGGTCTGTTGCATTATTGTCTCGTCAAGGCAAAGCCGCGATCGTTACCGACGCGGCATTATTGTTTTTCACTGCGGCGGGCTGGGGCCTGTTACCACTAATTGGATTATCACTGCTGGAGGTCATTTTTGCCTCCAGCTAGCGGAACGCCGCCCGGACGGAAAGAGCGCGGTTTAGTCATTCTAAATGAGCGATTGACAACAACGCTGGGGGCAAAAATGGCCCCAGCCCTTCGGGTTGCGGCTAAAAGAGCGCCACTTGTCGTTGCTCGTTGTTCATTTAGAACCACTAAATTCTCTCCTCGCGCCTAAATTGGCGCTCTTTTAGTCACAACAGAGGCAATCCAATTAGTGTGAACAGGCCCTAGTCGAATTTCGGGTCGCGCTTTTCGAGAAAGGCGTCGGAGGCCTCTTTGGATTCCGGCAGCGCGACGGCGATATTGGTGAACAACTGCTCCAGCCGATAACCTTCGTAGACGGGCATTTCGCTGGACAGGGTGATGGCCTCGCGCATCATGCGCATCATGGTCGGCGCTTTCCTGGCAATGCCGTCGGCAATGCGCATCGCCTCGGGCAGAACTTCAGTGCCGGGCAGTATCTTCAGGATACTGCCAACCCGGTGCAGATCGTCTGCCCCCAGTGTTTCACCGGTCAGGGCCATGTAGCGCATCATCCGCTCCGGCACCATGCTGGCCGCGTGGCGGGTGCCGCCCAGGGTGCCGACATTGATTTCCGGCACCCCGAAGCGGGCGTTTTCGGCGGCAATGACAAAATCACAGCAGGCGGCGAGCACCATGCCAGCCCCGAGGGCCGAGCCGTTGATGGCACCGATCACCGGTACCGGCGAACGGTAAATGGCATCAAAGCAACCCCGATAGGTCACCGAGCGCTCGAAGGATGATTCGACGGTGCGCTGGTTGATTTCCTTGACATCGGCACCGGCGCAGAACACCCGATCCCCCGCCCCGGTCAGCACCACGGCGCGAATGTCCTTGCGCTCGTGCAGTCCGTCAAAGGTCGTTTTCAACTCCCTGAAGGCCGCCAGGTTCAGGGGATTGGCGGGAGGCCGGTCGAGGGTCACCACCATGACATGGGGGTGCGCCTTCGGACAGGTCACCAACAGGGAGGATTGTGGACCGCTCATGGGCGTCTCCGGAACCAATACGATAATTGACAAAGTGTCAGTTATACTACGCGAAGCCCAATCAGGGTTCAATGCATGGTCGGCCCGAAAGCGCTTTTTCACCCGACCGCTTCACAGGGCGAAAAACTGACATTATGATAGTTTTTAATGTCGCCACGGCTTCACGGCACCCGTCGCCCTCCGCGGCCAGCAAATCAAGGAGCAGCATGAAAAATCCCATGTCCCTGGCGGGTAAAACCGTCATCGTCACCGGTGCAGCCCAGGGCATCGGCCGTGCCATCAGCACCCTGGCCCTCGAACTCGGCGCCCGGGTGGTCGGTGTCGATCTGAACGCCGATAACCTGGACGCGACCGCCCGGGAGCTCGGCGAGAATTTTCTGCCGCTGGCCGGCGATGTCGCCGATGAATCCCTGGCCACTGACGTCGTCGCCAGGGCGGTTACAGCGTTTGGCGCGGTACACGGCCTGGTCAATAACGCGGGCATCGGCCGCCCGGCCATGATCCACAAGATGACACCGTCGGAATGGCAGCAGGTGCTTGATGTGCACCTCAACGGCGCGTTTTTCTTTACCCAGGCGGTGGGCATTCACATGCTGGAGCGCGCCAAAGCGGGGGACAAAACCCCCGGCGCCATCGTCAACATCTCCTCCGATGCCGGTCGCCGGGGCAGCCTGGGGCAAATCAATTACGCCGCCGCCAAGTCCGGCCTTTTCGGAGTCACCATGACAGCGGCCCGGGAGTGGGCCAAATACGGCATCCGGGCCAACGCCGTGTGCTTTGGCCTTGTGGAAACCGCCATGACCGAAGTGGCCCGCAGCGACCGATTCCGGGATACTTACCTGGAGCAAATCGCCATGGGGCGCTTTTCAACGCCGGAGGAAGTTTCCGTCCCCGTTTGCTTTTTACTCTCTGAAGGCGCCTCCTACATCACCGGCCAGATACTGTCCGTCAACGGTGGCTACACCATCGCAATGTAACGGCTCCGGCCCCAAGGAACTGCATGACTATCACGTTTAACCCACTGGAACTGCCGGATTCCCTGTCCTCTTTGCGCCGAGAGGTCCGCGATTTTCTCAACGAAGTAGACCGGGACTGGTCGGGCTGGAAAGTCGGCCACTCCTGGACCGGTTTCGACAGGGACTTCACCCGCGCCGTGGCGGAGCGGGGCTGGATAGGCATGACCTGGCCCAGGCGCTACGGCGGCGGTGAACGCAGTCACCTGGAGCGTTTTGTGGTGGTGGAAGAGATGCTCGCCGCGGGCGCGCCACTGGGCGCCCACTGGTTTGGTGACCGCCAGAGCGGGCCGTTGCTGCTGCGCCTGGGTACCGAGCAACAGCGCGAGCGCTTCCTGCCGGCCATCGCCCGGGGCGAAGCGTCGTTCTGCATTGGCCTCAGCGAACCCAATGCCGGCTCCGATCTCGCATCCCTCAAGGCCCGCGCCACGCCAGCGGACGGTGGCTGGCGTTTGAACGGCGCCAAAATCTGGACCACCAACGGCCATTTGTGCGACTTCATGATCGGCCTGTTTCGCACCGGCGGCGGCGAAGATAAAGCCAGGCACCAGGGGCTTTCACAGTTTCTGATCGACATGCAGTCCTCCGGCATCAATGTGCGCCCGATCCGCGATCTCACCGGTGAGGCCCATTTCAACGAGATTTTCTTCGACGATGTCTTCGTGCCCGCCGACATGCTGGTGGGTCAGGAGGGGGATGGCTGGCGTCAGGCAACCTCGGAGCTGGCCTTCGAACGCAGCCAGCCGGACCGTTTTATGAGCTGTTTTCCGGTCCTTCCGGAACTGATCGACGAAATCCGGGCAGTGCGCGGCGACGATCGGCTGGCGCGGCGGGAGATCGGCCATACCGTGGCGGATCTGATCATCCTGCGGGAGATGTCCCTGTCGGTACTCGGCGAGCTGGCTGAAGGCCAGGCGCCGGCCCAGGAAGCGGCGCTGGTCAAGGATCTGGGCAACACCCATGAACAGACCTATCCGAACCTGGTTAACGGTCTGCTCGACGCCCCTGCCACCATCGATACGGGAAATCGTCTGAGCGAGCTACAGGGCATTCTGACCCAGACCGTACCCTCCTTCTCGCTGCGCGGTGGTACCAGGGAAATCCTGCGCGGCATTATCGCCAAGGGGCTGGGCCTGAAATGAATGACGAGATGAATATAGGCGAACTGCTCGCCGATCAGGTGGACAAACTGTTTAGCCGTGAAGTGACCAGGGAACGGCTGATTGCCGTCGAGCAGGGCCGGTTTGACACCGGCCTGTGGCAAAACCTGGACGATATGGGCATCTGTCTGGCGCTGGCCCCCGAGAGCGCGGGGGGGGTCGGTCTGACCTGGCAGGAAGCGGAACCGGCCTTGCGCATTGCCGGCAGCTGGGCTGCTCCCGTTCCCCTCGCGGAAACCATGGTGGCGGCCTGGGCCATGGGTCACGCAGGGATGGACTTGCCCGGCGCGCCCATGGCGGTGGCCGGGGAGGTTTTCCAACTGGGCGAGAACAGCCCCGATTCCGGCGTGCGAGTGTCGGGGGCCAGTGCGGTGACGCCCTGGATCACCGTTTGCGACCATCTGCTGGTACTGGCCCGCAATGACCGGGAATCCCGGCTGTGCCTGCTACACCGGCACGACATCACCGTTGAGGATATTGAAACCATCGCCCGCCTGCCCGGTGGCCGGGTCGACGTTGCCAATGCCGAGCCCCTCGCCAGCGCCGTGCTGCCGAACACCCTGTCGAGTGCGCTGGGGGAGCTGGGTTTACTGCCACTGCTTGCCTGCGTCCGCACGGTCCAGATGGCGGGCCTGATCGACCGTTTACTGGAACTGTGCGTTGACTACGGCAATACCCGGGAACAGTTCGGTCGCCCCATCGGCAGGTTCCAGGCCATCCAGCACATGATCGCCGACCTCGCCGGACAGTCCGCCGCCGCCCGGGTCGCGGGTCTCTACGCCTGTCGACAGATAGACAAGGGAGCCATTGAACAGGGCGCCACCGTCGCCAAGGCGCGCATCGGACCTGCGGCCACCCGGGGTGCGGAGATTGCCCATCAGGTGTTTGGCGCCATCGGTTTTACCGATGAGCACATTCTGCACTACTACAGCCGCCGCCTGTGGCAGTGGCGCAGCGAAGCGGGCAGCGAACACTGGTGGGCTGAACGGCTGGGACAGCAGGTACTGGCCAGGGGCGGCAGCGCATTGTGGCCCTCGATCACTGACCCCAAACCGACAACCGTCGAATGAGGGTCCTCTTGTGGGGTGCCGGGCGGCGCCCCACGCACTACAACAGCGACATCCCCACCCCGCCATCGATAACCAGGCTCTGGCCGGTCACGTAGTTGGCAAACCGGCTGCAGAACAACGCCACAAAGGCGCCAAAGTCATCCGCGTCGCCAAAGCGGCCGGCGGGGATTTTCATCCACTGCAGGGCTTTGTCGATTTCCTCTTCCAGGGTAGTGCCGTTTTCCTCCGCCTTGGCCTGGTAGACCGCGTGGATACCGTCGGTGTGGTGCATCACCGGCAGCAGGTTGTTGATGGTGACATTGCGGGCGGCCACCGCCTTGCTCACCGCCACCGAATAGTTGACCAGCGCCGCCCTGGGCGCGCCGGACAGAATGCGCAGCTCATGGGGAAATTTCACGGCGCCGCTGGCGATATTGACGATGCGTCCCCAACCCCGCTCCACCATGCCGTCGATGGTGGCCTCAATAAACTGCACGGGGGACAGGAGTCCGGTATCCAGGGATTGCCGCCAGTGCTCGACGGTGATGGAGCGGCGGTCCGGGGTCATCGGCGGCGGCGAACAGGTGCCCACCAGGATATCCGGCTCAGGGCAGGCGGAGAGCACCCGCGCCCGGCCTTCGTCCGTGCCGTGATCGGCAACCACGGGGATTACGGAGACGCCGGTTTCCCGCTCGATCGCCTCACAGGTCGCCATCAACCGGGCTTCACCCCGGGCGGAGATAACCAGGTCTACGCCCTCACGGGCCAGGGCAAGGGCACTGGCCCTGCCGAGTCCGGCACTGCCGCCATTGACGATGGCCTTGCGGCCGCGAATTCCCAGATCCATGCTGTCCTCCTGTTATCATTATCGATGGTGACGTCGTAGAGGATAGGCATTTAATCCACCCACGTCTCGGTAAGGATTAACGCAGTCCGGGCAAAGTGTTTGGCGACCGCCATCAGGAAAGGCATTGGCTGACGTTGGCAGATAGAGCCCTCCGCAAAACCGGCGCCCTACCCGATACCCCATTGCCCGCGGCATCAGGGCTTTATCAATCAAAAACCGGTGGACGCTTGTCGATAAACGCCAGCACCGCCTCCCGGTGCTGGTCGGATTTGTGGGCTACCGCCTGGAAGCTGGCGGACATTTCCAGCAATGCATCGAAGGTGTTTGTCTGCCCTTCCCGCAGCAGACGCTTGGTCATGCGCAGCGCCTGCCCGGGATTCCTGGCGATGCGTCCGGCAAGGGCCAACGCTTCGTCCATCAACTGATCCGGCGCCACCACACGGGACACCAGACCGTACGCCAGAGCCTCGTCGGCGCTGATCATATCGCCGGTAAAGGCCATTTCCGCGGCTTTTGACATACCCACCACCCGGGGCAACAACCAGGCCCCGCCGTCCCCGGGGACTATGCCCAGCTTGACAAAACTCTCGGCAAACGCCGCATTACTGGCGGCAATGCGAATATCACACATACAGGTGATGTCATTGCCGGCGCCCACCGCGTAGCCGTTGACCGCCGCGATTACCGGTACTTCCAGTTCGAAAAGGGCCCGCGCCAGACGCTGGATGCCATCCCGGTATTCACGTCGAATATCCGCCGGGTCCATACCTTTGCCGTCGAAATATTTGGTCATCGTTTTCACGTTGCCACCGGCACTGAACACGTTGCCGGTGCCAGTGAGAATGACCACCCGCACGGACTGGTCGGCGTTGATGCGTTCGCAGGCGGCGACAAACTCGGGAATGGCCGTATTGCCGGTCAGGGCATTGCGGGTTTCCGGCTCGTTCATGGTCAGGGTGACAATCGCACCCTGCTGCTGGTAATCGAGGAAAGCGGACATAAATCGCACCTATCGGGGTAAACGGCCCCAGTCGTAACAGCTGTCGATGGTCTTGGCGATAATACGGGCCTGCGCGGCCTTCAGCCGTTTCAGACCCACCCCCTTGTGCACCACCGCCGGATTCAGGGCAGCGAGCTTTTCCATCGCCGCGTGCATAACACTGGCAAGGGCAAAGGCGTCGCCGCGGGATATCTCCGCCTCTTCACCGGCCGCTTCGAGGATACGGTTGACATAGAATGTCAGCTCCGGCAGATAGGCATCCATACGCAACTTGTCGAAGGCCGGATCACCGCGGTCCGCTTCCAGGTT
>PABE01000022.1 GCA_002702725.1 Porticoccaceae bacterium | reverse complement strand
TTGCCCGCCGCGCGGAAGTGGCCGATATTGGTCATGCACGAGCCGATAAAGATTTCGTCCACCTTGTCACCGGCAACGTCGGAGAGCAGACGGGCGTCGTCCGGGTCGTTGGGGGCGCAGACGATGGGCTCGTTAATCTCGGCGAGGTCGATTTCAATCACAGCGGCGTATTCGGCATCGCTATCGGCTTCCATCAGGCTCGGATTGGCCAGCCACTCTTCCATTTTGCGTACACGACGCTCCAGGGTGCGGGGGTCGCCGTAGCCTTCGGAAATCATCCAGCGCAGCAGCGTGACGTTGGAGCGCAGGTACTCGGCGACGGAGTCTTCACTCATCTTAATGGTACAGCCCGCGGCGGAACGCTCTGCGGAGGCGTCGGAAAGTTCGAACGCCTGCTCAACGGTGAGGTTGTCGAGGCCTTCAATTTCCAGGATGCGCCCGGAGAAGATGTTTTTCTTGCCTTTCTTCTCAACCGTGAGTAGGCCTTCTCTGATCGCCTGGTAGGGAATGGCGTGCACCAGGTCGCGCAGGGTGATGCCGGGCTGCATTTCGCCCTTGAAGCGCACCAGCACGGATTCGGGCATATCCAGGGGCATGACGCCGGTGGCGGCGGCAAAGGCCACCAGGCCGGAGCCGGCAGGGAAAGAGATACCCATGGGGAAGCGGGTGTGGGAGTCACCGCCGGTGCCCACGGTGTCGGGCAGCAGCATGCGGTTCAGCCAGCTGTGAATAATGCCGTCGCCGGGGCGCAGGGACACGCCGCCGCGATTTTTGATGAAGTCCGGCAGGGTGTGCTGGGTGTCAACATCCACAGGCTTGGGGTAGGCGGCGGTGTGGCAGAAGGACTGCATCACCAGGTCGGCCTGGAAGCCGAGGCAGGCCAGGTCTTTCAGTTCGTCCCGGGTCATGGGGCCGGTGGTGTCCTGGGAGCCCACGGTGGTCATGTGGGGCTCGCAGTAGGTGCCGGGGCGAATGCCGGGCAGGCCGCAGGCTTTGCCGACCATTTTCTGGGCCAGGGAGAAACCCTTGCCGGAGTCGGCGGGTTGTTCCGGGGTGCGGAACAGGTCGCTCACGGGCAGGCCCAGGGATTCCCGGGCCTTTTTGGTCAGGCCGCGGCCAATGATGAGGTTGATACGCCCGCCGGCGCGCACTTCGTCCAGCAGCACCTGGGACTTGAGTTCAAATTCGGAGATAATCTTGCCGGACTCGTGGTCGGTGATCTTGCCCTCGTAGGGGAAAATGTCGATCACCTGGCCCTGGTCGATATCGTCGACGGGGGCTTCAAACACCAGGGCGCCGGAATCTTCCATGGTGTTATAGAAAATGGGGGCGACTTTGCCGCCGATGCAGATGCCGCCGGCGCGCTTGTTGGGCACACCGGGTACGTCTTCACCGAAGAACCAGAGCACGGAGTTGGTGGCGGATTTGCGGGACGAGCCGGTGCCGACCACGTCGCCCACAAAGGCCACTTTGAAGCCGCGGGCGTTGAGTTCCTCGATCTGCTTCATGGGGCCGGTGACACCGGGTTCGTCCGGGGTAATGCCGTCGCGGGCCATTTTGTACATGGCGCGGGCGTGAAGCGGGATGTCGGGGCGGCTCCAGGCGTCGGGGGCAGGGGAGAGGTCGTCGGTGTTGGTTTCGCCGGTCACTTTAAATACGGCGGTGGTGATTTTTTCAGGAACGGCTTCGCGGCCAGTGAACCATTCGCCTTCGGCCCAGGATTGAATCACGTCTTTGGCCACGGCGTTGCCGGCTTTGGCTTTTTCTTCCACATCGTGGAAGGCGTCGAACATCAGCAGGGTGTGCTTGAGTTCCTTGCCGGCGAGTTCCGCCAGGTCGGCGTTGTCGAGCAGGTCCACCAGGGTGGCAATGTTGTAGCCACCGTGCATCATCCCCAGCAGTTCGACGGCTTTTTCCTTGTTGATCAGCGGTGAGCTGGCTTCGCCCTTAACGATTGCGGTGAGGAAACCGGCTTTCACGTAGGCAGCGTCATCAACACCCGGGGGAACGCGGTTGGTGATCAGGTCGAGCAGGAATTCATCTTCACCGGCGGGGGGCGCTTTGAGCAGCTCAACCAGAGCGGCGGTCCATTCGGCGTTCAGGGGTTTGGGGGGGACGCCTTGGGCGGCGCGTTCTTCGGCGTGTTGGCGATAGGCTTCAAGCACGTGGTTGTCCTCTTGCTGGTGGGTTTACCCGTCTCGGTGGTAGCCAAGGGCGGGACTATCGATGACACATTCATCGATGGGTGGGCCGGCAAGCCCGGGAGACGCGATTTTACTCGAAAATGCGCTGCGGCGCTAAGCCCGCAGTGCCTCGCGTGCCAGACGGGAACCGATCGCTCAACAGCCGGACGCACAGCTAGGCTCAATGCATCGCAATGGCTACAATACCGGGCCCGTTACAACCGGAACCGCCATGACCCAGTCCACACTGGATGAAATTCGCAGCTTTCTCCATTGCGAGACCCCCGACGCCTGGGTGGCGTCCGCGCTGGCCGAGCCGGAGTTGCTGTTAATCGATCACGCCAATTGCGAGAAGAAAGCCGCCAGCACAGCCCTGTCGTTGATGTACAGGTACGTGGATAATGGCGATCTTCTACTCCGTATGTCGAAACTGGCCCGTGAGGAACTGCACCATTTCGAGCAGGTGCTGGCAATCATGGCCCGCCGGGGGATCGGCTATCGTCACGTAACGGCGTCCCGCTACGCCGGGGAATTGCGGCAACTGGTGCGCGCCAGTGAGCCGGAGAAGCTCGTCGATACGCTGATCGTGGGTGCCTATATCGAGGCGCGTTCCTGTGAGCGCTTCGCGCGGTTGGCTCCACACCTTGATGCGGAGTTGTCAGAGTTTTACCGCTCTTTGCTCCGTTCCGAGGGCCGGCATTTTCGCGACTACCTGACCCTGGCAAAGCGGGCCGGCGCCGGCGATATTGGCGAACGGATTGAGGCGATAGGTGTTCGTGAAGCAGAGTTGATTGAAGCGCCCGACAAAGAGTTTCGCTTTCATTCCGGGCCCGTTGCCGCCTGATTTACATCTAGATTTATTCTTTAAAGGCGGTATAACCTTATGAAATATAGAGATATAGTATCCTCTATAGGTCAAGGGTTAATTGCCTTTCAGGACGATTCGCCTCCCCGCGTAATAGCCGATCTGCGGTTGCTCTTATAAGCGTTTGCGGGCTGTTGTGATCCGTATCCTGGATCTGACAGTTCGCTTGTCCGTCTTCGGGGGGCTCGCCCGGGACCTCGGCGCTTTCGACGGGCTCAAACGGCGTCAGCCTAAAGTCGGAACTGGTCTCATCCCGTGTCGGAAGGGCAGGTTCGGAGGCCTGCCGGTTGTCTCCGTGCGAGTTGCTCTCGCGGCTATCAGGGGTCGTGGTCTCTGTTCGCTCTGCCGGCTCATTGATCACAAAATCAATCAGGTCCAGCTGATCTCCCTCGATCCGGATATACCAGCCACGGCTTTCCCAGTCACCGAGCACCACCCGATCCCCCTGTTCGTGGCTGTGGACCCCGGGTCGATGGGTATGACCATGGATGAGGATTTGGGCTTTGTGGGCGCTGAGTGCCGCGTTTACCTCCGATTCCGTGACATCCATGATATTTTCCGCCTTATTGGCATTTGCAGCCATACTCTTGGCGCGCCAATCCCTCGCGATACGTTGTCGCCGTTTCAACGGTAAATGCGCAAGTAACCAGCGATAAAACGGGTTGCGGACTTTGCGACGGAATTTCTGATACGCCCTGTCCTCGGTACAGAGCGTGTCCCCGTGGCAGAGGAGAATGCGCTGGTCGTCTACCTCTAGCACGTGGTAATCGCCGAGTAGCGTACAGCCGGTCTCACGGGCAAAGCGGCTTCCGATCAGGAAGTCGCGGTTGCCGTGGAGAAAATAGACCGGTATACCGCTGTCGGTAAGCTCGCGCAAGGCCGCTACAGCCTGGCGGGCCAAAGGCTCAGGGTCGTCGTCGCCGATCCAGGCTTCGAACAGGTCGCCGAGTATGTAAAGGGCGTCGGCGGTCTTCGCTTTCTGATCCAGAAAGTGAAAAAACGCCCGGGTTATCGCCGGGCGTTCTCTGGACAGGTGCAGATCAGAAATAAAGAGTAATGTCATTCCGATCGCTTATCGTGCCGCGTATGCGTCAGAAATGGTCACTTTTTCAATAAGCACCGATTCCTTTGGCACGTCCTGATGAAAACCACTGCTGCCGGTGGGCACGCTTTTGATCTTCTCGACGGTGTCCATGCCATCCACCACTTTGCCGAAGACGGCGTAACCCCAGCCCTGGGCGGTCTTGCCGGTATGGTTGAGAAAGTGATTGTCGGCGACGTTGATGAAGAATTGCGCCGAGGCGGAGTGGGGATCCTGGGTCCGGGCCATGGCCACAGTGCCGGCGTCGTTGGAGAGCCCGTTATCGGCCTCGTTCTGGATCGGTGCCCGGCTAGCTTTTTCCTGCATATCGGCATCCATGCCGCCACCCTGGATCATGAACCCGTTGATAACACGGTGGAAGATGACGCCGTCGTAGAAACCTTCCTTACAGTATTGAAGGAAGTTGGCGGCGGTTACCGGGGCTTTGTCAAAATCGAGTTCAAGGGCAATATCGCCATAGTTCGTGTGCAATGTGATCATGTCGTGTTCCTGGTTAATCGTGGTGGCAATGATAAGGACTTTGGCCCTCGATTTGAACGACAAATTTACCGGGCCGGCGATGTTGGAGGGCCAGAACAACCCAAAGCTTTATAAAGGTATACTGATCGCTATAATTACCGCCCTTTGTGCACCCACTCCAAACCAGCCTTAAGGAACCCGATGGACGACGGCAAACCGCAGAATTTTATCCAGCAGATCATCAGGCAAGATCTGGAAGAGGGCGTGGTCTCCCGTGTCGTTACGCGATTCCCGCCCGAGCCCAACGGCTATCTTCACATCGGCCACGCCAAGTCCATTTGCCTGAATTTTGGCCTCGCCGAACAGTTTGATGGTGTCTGTAACCTCCGTTTCGACGATACAAACCCGGAAAGAGAGGAGGATGAATATGTCCGCGCCATTCAGCAGGATGTTCGCTGGCTGGGCTATCAATGGCATGGCGAGGTCCGCTTCGCCTCCGACTATTTCGATCAGTTTTATGCCTGGGCCGTCCTGTTGATCGAACAGGGTAAGGCCTATGTCTGCGAGCTGAGCGCTGAACAGACCCGTGAATACCGTGGCACGCTCACCGAACCGGGACGAAACAGCCCTTATCGGGACCGACCGGTGGAAGAAAGCCTCGTCCTGCTCGAAAAAATGCGCGACGGCGAGATAGAAGAAGGCAAAATGGTATTGCGCGCCAAAATCGATATGGCGTCGCCCAACATCAACCTGCGGGATCCGGTCCTGTATCGAATCAAGCGTCGACCACACCACCGCACCGGTGATAAATGGAATATCTATCCCTCGTACGATTTTTCCCACGGCCAGGAAGACGCTATTGAAGGTGTAACGCACTCCATCTGTACCCTGGAGTTCGAAGATCACAGGCCCCTGTACGAATGGTTCATCGAGAACCTGCCGGTGCCCGGCAAGCCCCGGCAATACGAGTTCGGCCGGCTCAACCTCAACTACACCGTCACCAGTAAGCGCAAGCTCAAACAGCTGGTGGACGAACGGCACGTCGATGGCTGGGATGACCCCCGCATGCCGACGATCTCCGGTCTGCGTCGGCGGGGGGTCACACCGGCGGCAATTCGCAATTTCTGCGATAGCCTGGCCGTCGCCAAAACCGACGGTACCGTCGATATGGCCCAGTTCGAGCATTTTATCCGGGATGACCTCAACGCCAATGCCCACCGGGCCATGTGCGTCCTTGACCCGCTGAAGGTTGTGCTAAGCAATGTGGCTGAGGGCGAGACTGAAATGCTCACTGCGCCAGCACACCCCAACCGCGACGATCTCGGAACGCGGCAGTTGCCCTTTACCCGGGAGATTTATATTGACCGTGCCGATTTCAGCGACGATACAGCACTGTCGAGAAAAAAATTCAAGCGCCTTGTGTTGGGCGATTATGTGCGACTCCGTGCGGCCTATGTCATTCGAGCCGATGACCTTGTTCGGGACGGGGAGGGAAACATTGTCGAGATTCAGGCCTCTATCGTTCCGGGTACGGTGGGAGAGGATCCTCCGGAAGGGATCAAACCCCGTGGCGTTATCCATTGGGTATCGGCCACGGAAAATGTCGAATGCGAAGTTCGCCTTTACGACCGTTTGTTTCTGGAGCCTTCCCCCGGGGCGGGCGGGCGAAATTTCCTTGACTCGGTGAACCCGGATTCCCTGGTCATCAAGACCGGCTGCAAGGGCGAGATAGGACTTGCAGAAACAGAGCGGGACAGGCACTACCAGTTCGAACGGGAGGGCTATTTTTACCCGGATTCCCGTTACAGTGACGCCGGTCGCCCGGTGTTCAACCAGACCATTGGTCTCAAGGATAACTGGGCCAAGGGCGGCAACTGAGACAATTATTCACGCCGATACCCGAGAGGGATCGCTATTGGGGAGTAACAATGACCCTCCAGATTTACAGCACGCTGGCGCGGCGCAAGGAGATGTTCAAACCTATCGAGCCCGGGAAAATCCGGCTCTATGTGTGTGGCAACACCGTCTACGACTTTGCCCACATCGGCCATGCGCGGGTGATGGTGGCGTTTGACGTCATTGTCCGCTATCTGCGCTTCAGCGGTTGGGACGTTACCTATGCTCGCAATATCACGGATATCGACGACAAAATCATCAACCGGGCCAATGAAAATGGTGAGCCCTTCACCGCTTTGACGGAACGCATGATCGATGCACAGCACGAGGACGAGCGGGCTCTGGGTATTGATCCGCCGGACATCGAGCCCCGTGCCACGGCGCACATCGACGATATTATCGACATGATACAAACCCTGGTGGATAACCATTACGCCTACATGGCCAACAATGGTGATGTCTACTATCGGGTCAAACGGTTTTCCGACTACGGCAAATTGAGTGGCAGAAACCCCGACGAGTTGCTCGCCGGTGCCAGGGTCGAGGTGGACGAGCACAAGGAAGATCCCCGGGATTTCGCTCTGTGGAAAAGCGCTGGGGCCGGGGAGCCGGGCTGGGAGTCGCCCTGGGGTTGGGGGCGCCCCGGCTGGCACATCGAGTGCTCGGCCATGTCCACCTGTCATTTGGGCGACAGCTTTGATATCCATGGCGGCGGGCCGGACCTGGTCTTTCCCCATCACGAAAACGAGATTGCCCAGAGCGAGGCGGCCACCAGTAAGCATTACGTCAATTACTGGATGCATGCCGGCGCGGTGCGGGTCGACAACGAAAAAATGTCCAAATCCCTGGGTAACTTCTTCACCATCAGGGAGGTGCTTGCCAGGTACCATCCGGAGGTGGTCCGTTTTTTTCTGGTCTCCAGTCACTACCGCAGCCCGATCAATTATTCCGAAGCCAATCTGATTGAGGCCCGAAATGGCCTTGATCGCTTTTATTCCGCACTGCGGGATTTCGCCTCGGTGGAGGCGGCGGAGAAATCTGAACTCAGGGCAAGCCAGGTCTTTGAACAGTTCCAGGCGGCAATGGATGACGACTTCAATAGCCGTGAAGCGCTTGCCGCCCTGCACGAACTTGTCAGGCTTCTCAACGCTGCGGCCAGAGCAGGGGAGCAAGACCGGGCTGACGTACTGGCAGCCCAGCTCAAGGGATTCGGCATGGTGCTGGGCCTGTTCAGGGATGATCCGGAGCGCTACCTGAAAGGGGCTGAGCCTGAGGGCGATATGACCGCAGAAGACATCGAAGCCTTGATCGAGGAGCGTCTGCAGGCCCGCAGGGACCGTGATTTCGGTCGGGCCGATCAGATTCGGGACGAACTCGCTGCGCGGGGCATCGTTCTGGAGGACACCCGGGAAGGTACCAGCTGGCGGCGAGGTTGACGTCGCCGAATGTCTGACACCGTGGTCAAGGATCAGGATCCCTGCCCCTGCGGTACCGGGCTAGGCTACGATGCCTGCTGCGGCCCCTATCATCTGGGGGCAGAAGCGCCTACACCGGAAGCGTTGATGCGCTCGCGTTTTTCCGCCTTCAACAAGAAGATGTCGGGCTACCTTATGGCGAGCTGGCATCCGGAAAGCCGCCCCACGGAGCTGGATCTCAGCCAGTCGCCGCACTGGACCCGTCTCGAGGTTCTGGACACGTCGCAAATCCTCGACCAGGGCACTGTCCACTTTAAAGCCATTTACCGTAGCGGCTCAGCGTGGGGCTATCTTGAGGAGGTGGCGACTTTCGTGCGTCAGGGCGAGCAATGGCTGTACCTGTCCGGTCGGGTATCGGAGGGGAGGTTGAAGCCCGGTCGCAATGAGGCCTGCCCCTGTGGCAGCGGCCGGAAATTCAAGTCCTGCTGTCAGACAGCCACGGCTTGATGTTGTTCGTCTTGACGCCAATGTTCATCAGCCATATCAGCGTGTAAAACTGTATCTTGTCCTCCCGGGGATTTTGACACTACCGGCCCATCAAGGGGCTTCCTGATGGTGAACCTCAAGCAAGCCTGTGTCCGCCAGTGCGGCCGCGAGTCCTTCGGCCAGGGCCCTGTACCCCCTCGCATTGGGGTGAATGGGGTCGGCACGGAGTGCAGGATCGGAAAGGATGTCCGCCAACAGATTGTCGATCAGAATCAGTTCGTGCTCTTCCGCGAGGGCCTGGTAAATCGGCGAGTCCTCAAGCGCGCCAATACTGGCACGAAATACGGAAAAAGCAGGTACTGCCACCAGGATCGGTTGCGCGCCCGAGGCTTTTACCCGGCTAATGATACGGTCCAGATCGGCCTTGATTTCCCCGGGTTGTCGCTTGCGGAGGAAATCGTTGCCGCCCAGTTCGATAATCACTGCTGCCGGACGATGCCGTGCGAGCAGATCCTCATGGCGAGACAGTGCGCCCTGGGCGGTATCGCCGGGCAAGCCGGCGTTGATGATGTGCCAGCCGCTGATGTCGGCGAGGTATGCGGGGTAGTTCTGCCCTGGCCCGGCGCCAGTGCCGTGGGTAATGCTGTCGCCAAGGGCAAGCACTGTGCTGCCAGGGGGAAGGGGGGCATAGGAGGGCGCTTTGCCGCAGGCAGAGATCATTAAAAGTCCCAACAGGCAGAAGACGAGTCCTATATGTCCGGGGTGCTGGTCCCGACGACGCACAAAGTAACTTACCCGTGTTTTCCCCACCTTTAACGAATGTTGAACCACTTTCTGATACTCCGTTGCGTGTTTGCCTTCAGTGGGGCACATTGGTGGCAGAGTCTAAAGACAAAACCCCAGAACAAAAATCACAGGTATCCCCATGACCGCCGTTGGTTCCACAATCGAGCATAACAAAGAACGGGTCTGGCAATGGTTTGACCACGCACTGGCCGGCGAGCTGGACAAAGCCATGGCGCTGCACCACGACCATTGCCGTTTTTTTGTGTCGGGCGACATGCCCTACGGTGGCTGGATGGATAAGGCCGCCTATATGAATCAGACCGGTGTCCTGCAATTGGCGGGGCCGATCACCATGCGCTTTGGCGATATCACCGCAGAGGGCGACCGGGTCTGGCTTGAGGCGGACAGTGAAGCAACGTTGGCCAATGGCAACGCCTACCAAAACCACTATGTATTCCTGTTCCGGTTTGACGGTGGCAAGATCATAGAACTGAAGGAGTTTGTCGACACCCTGCACGTTTACCGGGTTATCGATTCGCAAGCGGTAAGGGGACAGCCCCGCCCCCGGGATCCTTTTGTGACCCGCCCGAGCAAAACTCTCACCAGTCACTGGGCTCAAAAGGGTTCAGCTGACTAGAACCGCCAGTTGTATTTGAAAGGCCCGGCATCGACAGTGGTTGTCCGTGTTACCGCGAACAGCCCGCTAGGTCGTCGTGGGATCCGAAGGACCACCGAAGGCATCGACCAGGGCGGGGATCAGTTGCGCGAACTCCCCTGTCATAATGGCGAAATCGGCATCGAATTGTTCCACCGCGCTTTCCGTATGGATGTCGCTGATTTTGTCCAGGATCAAATCGCCGAAGCGCAGGCGTTTGATGGCCAGCTTTTCATCGACCAGAAATTCGATATCCCCCTGCCATTTGAGGGCCAGCCGGGTAACACGCATACCCGCTTCAAGGTGGTTGCGAATTTCCTCACTGTCGAGCGCCTGGTTCTTGCAACGAATCACCGACGACTCATCCCGGCTGTCGCGCAGCTCGCACTCGCCGCCAATCTCGAAATTGTTTGGTGTGGGCCCGTTGAGTAGCCAGCGGGTCATCGCTGCGGATGGCTCTTCCGCGCTTTTGACTGGTAATACGGGCAGTGTTCCAAGGGTTTCCCGCAACAGGTTCATCAGTTCCTCGGCCCGCCCATAGGCACTGGCATTGATGACCAGCAGTCCCTCCCTTGGCGCCAGGTAGGCGTAGAGTCGGCTTGAGCGGGTAAACGCCCGGGGTAACAGTTCGAAGGTGATTTGCTCCTTCAGTTCGACGCGCTCTTTGCGGCCTGGTATCCGCTCTTCCCGGTCACGGATATCGGCAATTTTGTCATCGAGAAACTCATTGACCACCGCAGCCGGCAGCACTTTATCCTGGCGTTGCAGGCAGAGCATGCCGTAGCCGTTTGCACTGTGCACCAGCGGGCTGTTTTCGTCACCAATGGGAGCAACCCAGCCGCGACTGCTGGGATCCTGGCTGTTGCAGGGAACGAAGGGCCGCTCGGCCAGCTTGTCGCTAAGTTCGTCCAGGGTCAGAGTGAAAGGTTTCGTAAACTGGTAAATAAGAAGATTTTTGAACCACATGTCGATACTGCCTGTATAGATCGAGCCGCCGTTTATTTGGAAAAACGCCGGGATTATTGCGGGCAGGCATTGTACTGGCTGGCCAGAAGACTGGCCATGGTTTACGAGTGCTTTCGCGGTTAGGCGGGAAGATCCTGCTCGCCAACTGGTGTCAAAATGGTGACCAGCAGGTCCAGGTGACGCAGGGCATCCTGCCCGAGGGTGGTGAGATAACCGCCATCGGCCTGGGTTATCAGGCCCTTTTCGTGAAGCCTTCGGGTCGCGGCGACATGGGCGGGATCGGCATCGCCGTGGACTTTGATACCTTCCAGGGTTGAGGCCGGGTTAAACAGGGCGAGTACGTGAATTTCATCGAGGGTATCCTGCAAAAGAATCGGCATTTGGCTATCCAGTTAACGGTGTTGGCTTCACTCTACTGTGGCGAGCCCCTGGCGGCCAACGTTTTTTCCATTTTTGCCTATACTCAGTTTCATAAACACACCTGCATTCGAATCAATGTTCAACTTCAATAACGGGGAGGTCGATATGAATGCCTTACACCTTGAGGGATGGTGGAAAAAGCCCGGGAGCGCCAAATCGGAGCCGATTCAATGGCTGGATTTCACTATTGACGAAGCCTGCCACCGCCGCCTCGAGGAAGCCGAGGAGACACTGCAGAAAACGGGCGACAAGGAAACCTTCCTCGACGTCGATGAGACATCACTTAATCTGAAAGCACCAGAGGAATGTGGCCCTCTTTCCGATTGCCGGTTGCGGGTGTATCTTGACTCGACCATGGAAAGACGTTGCCACTTTCACCTGGTGGGCCACACCCTCAAGGACCACAGCCTGGTATACAGTAACGCCGTGTTAATCGATCAGCTGCTTGACTGATACCCAGAACTACCAGGCAGGCGATAGCAATCGCTCGATAAAACGGCCCATCAGGGAAGGCTCCAGCATCAATAGAAAACCCACCCCCCAGGCAGCGCCCCACAGGTGGGCGCTGTGGTTGACATTGTCCGTGCCTTTCCGGTCGGCCCATATGGAATAGGCCACATACAGGCCTGCGAAGACAATGGCCGGTACCGGTACAAACATCACATAGAGCAAGGCCCAGGGCCGCATCAGAATAAACGCGAAAAGCACCGCGGAAACCGCCCCTGAAGCACCGAGACTGCGGTACAGGCGGTCCTTACCGTGGCGGATATGACTGGGGATTATCGCTAAGACGATGCCGGCGAGATAAAACAGAATAAAACCGCTGACCCCAATCCTGGGAACCAGTACCTGTTCCAGTATGCGGCCAAAAAAGAACAGGGTGATCATATTGAACAGCAGGTGATTGCCGTCGGCGTGGATAAAACCATGGCTGATTAGCCGCCACCACTGACCTTTGGTAACAGAGGGCCCGTGATAGATAAGCTTGCCCAGCCACACCGGCTGTTGCCAGGCATAGAGGGAGATAGCGACGGTGATACCGATAAGAGCGAGGGTAATCATGAAAGACCAGGGTATGGGAATACGGAGGATCATATCGGTTCAGCTCGCAGGGTCAATGGCTGGCCCTGTCAGGGCGGCTGCTATATGCTCTGTGGCGACAAGCCATCGCCCAGTTTGGGGCGAGATAAACGGTTTATTAGCGTCGGAAGGGGCAGAGATTAGTGCAAGAGAATGCAGATTTTATTATCGTCGGTGCCGGTTCCGCCGGCTGCGTGCTGGCGGCGGAGCTGTCCGCCGTCCCGGACAACCGCGTGCTGCTTATCGAAGCCGGGCCCCAGGACAAAAACTTTCTTATCGACATGCCCCGGGGCATTGGCAAGATCCTCGCCCCAGGCAATCCGCTTGTCTGGACCTACGACATTGAAAAAGGCCCCGGTTATGGCCGGGAGACCTGGCTGAAAGGGCGCGCCATCGGTGGTTCAAGCAGCGTCAACGGCATGGTCTACTCCCGGGGGTTTGTCAGCGACTATGACGGCTGGGAAGAGCAGGGTTGTACCGGCTGGGGCTGGTCCGGGATGCTGCCGCATTTTATTGCCCACGAAGATCACGAGTTCGGTTCTGCACCGGACAGGGGAGTGGGCGGTCCTCTTCGGATTACGGGACACCCCAGGGATCAGGCCGGGGCCGAATCCCGCGCCTTGTGTGACGCATTTCTGGTTTCTGCTGAAGCGATCGGAATTCCCATCGTTGACGATACGAACACCGCCGAGGATGGCGGTGTTGGCTATCAGCCGCGGAATATCTGGGGTGGTACCCGGCAGAGCGCGGCCAAGGTCTTTCTGCGGCCCGCGCTATCCAGGCCGAATCTGAACGTTCTTTCCGATACCCGGGTGTGCCGGGTGGTATTCGAAGGCAAAAAGGCCGTTGGCGTGGAAATTGAAACCGGGGGCGACGACAAGGTTGTTATCCGGGCCAATCGCGAAGTGATCCTCAGTGCCGGCGGCGTTGAATCCCCCAAAATTCTGCAATTGTCCGGTGTGGGGCCCATCGACGTACTTCAGGAAGCGGGCATTCCGGTGATCCACGACCTGCCCGGTGTCGGTCGCAACCTGCGGGAACATTACTATATACAGCTCAAGTACCGGGTCACCGGGGGCAGTCTCAACCACGAGTTCCAGGGCCTGAGGCTGGTCAAGAACATGCTGCGCTATCTTTTCAACAAAGCGGGTCCGATGGCCAATGCCGCCCAGGAAATGATCGCCTACGTAAAAACCCGGGAAGGGCTGTCAAGACCGGATTGCCAGATCGGCGCGGGCCTGTATTCGCTGCAGAATGGCCCCGATGGGCCGGTTCTCGACAAGGAGCCGGGCTTCACCATCGGCGGCTATCACATGCATCCCCGCTCACAGGGGGAGTTGGCGATTACCTCTTCCGACCCTTCAGTTTCCCCTCGTATTGTCGCTAACTATCTGCAGGACCCGGAAGACCAGGCTGCCTCAATTGCTCTGGTGCGTTTGATCCGCAGAATTGCCGAACAGCCGGCCCTTAAGCCGTACATAGTTGGAGAGTTCGAGCCGGGTCCTGGCGTCCAGACAGACGATCAGATACTGGACGCCTATATGCGTCTTGGTGGCACGGCGTACCATGTGTCCGGGACCTGTAAAATGGGTAGTGGCGACGATGCGGTGGTGGACCCGCAAACCCGGGTTCACGGTATCCAGGGGCTCAGGATCGTCGATACGTCCATCTTCCCGACATTGATATCGGGCAATACCAATGCTCCGGCCATGGCGGCGGGGAGAAAAGCGGCAAAGATGATCCTGGCGGAACTGTAATTTCCGGACGCGATTTTGCGGCGGACGATAGCCGCCGCTTACTCAGAGTTCCAGGTCGCGATTACTGGCGTCGATGAAGGCCTTCTTGAGGTCTTCGTAGGTGTGGACAGCCGGAAACTGCGGAAATTCCCGGATGACATTGTCCGGGGCGTGAAAGAGGATCCCCGCATCGGCTTCCGCCAGCATGGTGGTGTCGTTATAGGAGTCCCCGGCGGCAATGACCCGGTAGTAAATACTCTTCAGTGCAACGACCGCCTGGCGCTTGGGATTGGCCTGCCGCAACTTGTAGTCAACGACTTTGCCATTTTCATCGACGTCCAGCTTGTGACAGAGCAGGGTGGGGAACCCAAGCTGGCGCATCAGGGGTTGGGAAAACTCATAGAAGGTATCCGAGAGGATCACCACCTGGAAGCGCTCCCGCAGCCAGTCAGTAAATTCCCGTGCCCCCGGCAGCGGCTCAAGGGTGGCGATGACCTCCTGAATTTCGTTCAGACCAAGCCCGTGCTGGTCCAGGATTGAAAGCCGTTGCTTCATCAGAACATCGTAGTCGGGAATATCCCGGGTGGTCGCCCGCAATGCATCAATGCCGGTTTTTTCGGCAAAGGCAATCCAGATTTCGGGTATCAATACCCCTTCAAGGTCAAGGCAGGCGATTTCCACGGCGGTCCTCAAGATCAATGGTGGTTGGTTGGAAGGGGCGAAACTCTACCCCGAACCGGCTATCTGCGCAAACAGGGCGCATTGGGTAGTCACTTGCAGCTACACGGCACTGATTTCCCGTTCCTTGAGATCGTGGATCCGGTCACGCAAAGCTGCCGCCTGCTCGAATTCCAGATTTTGCGCATGGGCGTACATTTGTTCCTCGAGGGTGGCGATCTCGGCGGCGATGTTCTTGAGTGTCTCGGGATGGCCCATCACGGTCCGATCATAGGCGGACCGCCCATCCGCAACCTTGCGTTTCTTGCTCTTGCCTGGGCCATAGACAACGGCGCCTTCGAGAATGTCAGCTACCGATTTGACAATGCCCTGGGGGGTCAATCCGTGTTCCTTGTTAAACGCGATCTGCTTGGTGCGACGCCGCTCGGTTTCGTCCATTGCGCGCTGCATGGAACCGGTAATCTTGTCGGCATAGAGAATAGCCCTGCCGTCGAGGTTCCGGGCCGCCCGGCCAATGGTCTGAATCAGGGACTGTTCAGAGCGTAAAAATCCTTCCTTGTCGGCGTCCAGAATGGCGACCAGGGAAACTTCCGGCATGTCCAGGCCCTCGCGAAGCAGGTTGATCCCCACCAGCACATCGAACTCGCCGAGCCGGAGATCGCGGATGATTTCGACGCGCTCGACGGTGTCGATATCCGAATGCAGATAGCGGACGCGGATGCCATTCTCGGCCAGGTAGTCCGTCAAGTCCTCGGCCATGCGTTTGGTCAGGGTGGTAATCAGGACCCGGCTGCCGGCTGCCGTGCGCAGACGAATTTCGCCAAGGACATCATCTACCTGCGTGGTGGCGGGGCGAACCTCGATCTCGGGATCGACCAGGCCGGTTGGTCGGGCCACCTGTTCGACAACTTGACCCTGGTGGGCCTCTTCGTATTTGCCCGGTGTCGCTGACACGAAAATCGCCTGTGGCGATATACGCTCCCACTCATCAAAGCGCATGGGGCGGTTGTCCAGGGCGGATGGCAGGCGGAAGCCGAATTCCACCAGGGTCTCCTTTCGCGATCGGTCTCCCCGGTACATGGCACCCAGCTGGGGAATGGTGACGTGGGATTCGTCAATCACCATCAATGCATCCGGGGGCAGATAGTCGAACAGGGTCGGCGGCGGCTCACCCGGCTGACGGCCAGAGAGATACCTGGAGTAATTCTCGATTCCGGTGCAGTAGCCCAGCTCGCGCATCATTTCCAGGTCATAGCGCGTTCGCTCCTGCAGGCGTTGTGCCTCGAGCAGCTTGTCCATGGACCGCAACTGCTCCAGGCGTTCCTTCAGCTCCCCTTCAACCCGCTCGGCGGCCTCAAGGATGGTGTGTCGTGGAGTCACGTAGTGGGTTTTCGGGTAAATGGTAATCCTCGGGACCTTGCCAAAAATCTCGCCGGTGAGCGGGTCAAACAGAGACAGGCTATCCACTTCGTCATCGAACAGCTCAACCCGTACCGCCTGATCCTCCGAGTCGGCGGGAAAGATATCGATGACATCGCCCCGGACCCGGTAGGTGGCGCGCCTGAAGTCTGTATCGTTGCGGGCATACTGCAGTTCGGCAAGCCGGCGGAGAATGGCGCGCTGATCAACGGGGTCGCCACGGACCAGGTGCAACACCATTTTCAGGTAGGAATCGGGGTCACCCAAACCGTAGATGGACGATACCGTGGCGACCACCACGACATCCCGACGCTCCATCAGCGCCTTGGTGGCGGACAGCCGCATCTGTTCGATGTGCTGGTTGATGGAGGCATCCTTCTCAATATAGGTGTCCGAGGAAGGCACATAAGCTTCCGGTTGGTAGTAATCGTAGTAGGAGACAAAGTACTCGACCGTGTTGTCCGGAAAGAAATCCCGGAACTCGCCGTAGAGCTGGGCAGCCAGCGTCTTGTTGTGGGCCAGTACAATCGTCGGGCGCTGGACCTTTTCAATCACGTTTGCGATGGTGAAAGTCTTCCCCGACCCGGTGACACCAAGCAGTGTCTGCGCCGCAAGGCCGGACTCCAGCCCTGCCACCAGTTGTTCAATGGCTTTGGGTTGATCGCCGGCGGGTTGGTAGGTGCTCTGGATCTTAAACGGTTTCATGGCGCCCGGTGTTCGAGATTAGTCAACCATTATAGGGAAAAAAGCCAGCGGTTTAAGGGTGAACGCCAAATCCGGGTTGCTCTGCAAATTCCCTTTTTTAAGGGTTGACGGCCCCAGGCCTCGTCATTAATATACGCGGCCTCAGCAGATGCTGATCCGCCTTAGCTCAGTTGGTAGAGCAAATGACTGTTAATCATTGGGTCGCTGGTTCGAGCCCAGCAGGCGGAGCCAAATTCCGAAAAGGCCTCTAGGTATATATACGCTTGGAGGCCTTTTTTATTTTCATGCCCTGTTCCTGAAAGTCCTCTGGATTAATTCTTGCGTACCGCGCGAACTGCAGGGAATGACCTTCCTGGCGGTTACTCAGGATGTGCGAGATTTAGCAAAAAGTCATTGAACGGCCGGGAGGTAGCCATTAGAAAGCGATGGACTCCGGGATGCCCGGAGCCTGCCAATACCCATTTGTGTTTTAAAAAAACAACCCACCCATACCAACCTGCGGATATCTGTAATCAATCTAGGCTGAGCCTGACTTCGAGCGGGAAGCGTTCTGTTGGCATACCGCCATAGACAATAGTGGCATCCGGATTAGTTAGCCTTAAATTCGGGAATCGACTCACTAGCTGACCCATGACCCGGCGCAGCACCTTGCGGGCGAGGATATTGCCAATACAGAAATGCGTGGCATGGCCAAAGGTGCTGATGTCTTTCGGGTTTCGGGTAATGTCGAACTTTTCCGGTTCGGGGAAGAAATCCGGGTCGTAATTTGAGGCCCCCATGGATATGTGCACCACCATGCCCCGGTATAGGGGTGTGCCACCAATGACGCAATCCTTGACCACATAGCGGTGGCGGAAGTTGCCCAGGGAGTCGACCCGCAGGCACTCCTCTATGGCGCTGTTGATCAGCGATGGGTCCTGTTGCAGTAACTTGAGTTGGTCCGGGTGGCGGCAGAGGCGCAGGCTGCAAAGGCCAAGTGTGCCGATCACTGTGCCCATGCCGCCGGTAAAAAGTTGGAACAGTGCCGAGAAGACCTTGTCTGAAGACAGCCCGCCATCGACGTCATGGGCCTTGACAATTTTGCCCATCAAATCGTCGATCTGAGGATTGTTGCGGCGGTGTTCGATCAGCTTTTCGCAATAGGCAATGGCCGCGTTAAATGCGTCCATGTACGCTTCGGGTTTTGGCGCGCCCTCAGGAACCGTGGCAACCAGTCCAAGAGCATCGCTCATGGTGGTGAAAATATGCCAATCCTCTTCCGGCAAATCCAGCACAGAGCCCAGCAGTAATCTGTGCATCAGTGGGGCGGCGAACTCGCTGATCATGTCGAACTCGCCTTTAGCTTCGACATGTGCAATCAGCTCATCCACCAGCTGATTGATACGCTCCTCATAAAGCATCACTCTCTTTGGCGTGAAGCTGGGCTGCATGAATCCCCGCAACTCCGTATGTTCCGGTGGATTAAGATCCGGCAGGATCGGCAGGCCGTTGAAATAATCGAACATATCCGTACCCCAGCCGGGCTGCGGGGTGCCGGTGATGGTATCGTAATGGGTGAACGCCCATTTGACTTCTTCATGGCGACAGATTACGGCGTGGGGATGGTTGTTGAGCGTGATGTAGAAAGGCGGCCTTTTAGCCCATTCGATAAATCGCGGTATGGGATTGGCCTTCATCTCCTGACTGAAAAGATCCACCTCGATAAAATTGTCCGGATCCAGAGGAGGAATTGTGGGGAGGTCGAGGGCAGTATTGGTGGTCATAACGCATTCCTGTTTTAGTATCTGGTCTCTTGTTCTGTCGCCTCTAATGCCAAGCCAATTCTTCAGTGCTTCCAGTTGCCGGGCATAGGCTGCAGAGATGTCATTCGTGCAACCGGTAAGTTGGACTTGGCGAACCTTCGGCCACATCGAAAAGCGGTTGTTGCCATGGGTTCAGCCGCCCTGTACAAGAGGTTACCGCAAAAACTGGCAATGTGTCACTTATTGGCGGATTGTTCTGCCGCCCTTCATGATGCCCCAGGGATTGAAACAGTTATGGGGGTGTCGGTGATCGTTTTCCGGGGTGTTCGCGGTTATTCTTTATTGTCCTCGAGGTCTAACGGATCAAGTAATGTCGATGTGTCGCCACTTGTATACGCTTATTGTTGTCCTGTTCTCACTGGGACCCGTCTCCGCCGCCAGGGCCGATAATGGCCATTACCTGCTGAAAGAATGCGGCGATATCGTCCACTACCTGGATACCGGCGAGTGGCGCGACACTACGGTGGGCGGTTCCTATTGCCTGGGGATGGTCAACGGCATGATGAATCTGAATTTCATCTATCAGTCACAATTGGGTAACCAAGCGCTTTTCTGTTTGCCGGAGAGCACCATTGTCAATGCCGAGGCTGCGCGGGTGGTGGTGTCGTATCTGAAGCGGCACCCTGAGCAGCTGGACAGTGACCAGGGATCGCTTATGTTTTTCGCTTTTCGGGAACGATACCCCTGCCAATAGCTATTTTTTGCCAAGTGTCCGCATCAGAATGCCGACCTTGTCCAGACATTCCTGATATTCGTCTTCGGGACTTGAGTCCGCTACGATCCCGCCTCCGCCACGGCATTCAATGGTGTTCCCCCGGGTTCTGAGTGTGCGGATAGCAATATTGGTGTCCATTCTGCCCGTCGCGCTCACATAGCCAATACTGCCGCAGTAAATGCCTCGCGGTTGCCGTTCGAGTTCCATGATGATCTCCATCGCACGTTTTTTAGGCGCGCCGGTAATAGAGCCACCCGGAAAGCAGTCGCGGAGCAAATCCAGCGCAGTTTTGTTGTCCGCGAGAGTGCCGGTTACGGTACTCACCAGGTGGTGGACATTGGCAAAGCTCTCCAGGGCGAACAGTTTCGGCACCTTGATGCTGCCTGCTATGCAGCTTTTGCCGAGGTCGTTGCGGAGCAGATCGACAATCATCAGGTTCTCAGCCCGGTTCTTGGGGCTGTTGAGCAGGTTGATCGCGAGCTTTTGATCCTCCTCGATGGTTTTACCCCGGGGCGCGGTACCTTTTATCGGCTTTGTTTCCACCTGGCCTACAGACACTTTTAGGAAGCGCTCCGGGGAAAGGCTGAGCACGTGGCCTTCGGGTGTACTGAGAAAAGCGCCATAGGGGGAGGGCAGGGCATGACGTAAACGCCGGTAGGCAAACCAGGGGTCGCCCTGAAAGGTGCCGACGAATGCCTGTGACATATTTACCTGGTAACAATCGCCGGCGCGGATATAGCGCTGAATGGCCTCTACGGCGGCAATATAGTCCTGGCGGTCCATGTCTGCTTTAAATGACGTTGTCAGTGAGAAGTCGTCGGGTTGGCGGGGGCGGGGTGACGCCAGGGCGTCCTTGAAACGGGTTGCCAGATCGTTGTCAGCGGCGGGATGGGGGACCACCCGGGCCTGGCGGGTTTCGTGGTTGAGAATCAGGGCAAATCCATACCACCCCAGTTGCATGGTTGTTGTTTTCTCACCCCGTTCGGGCGTCAATCCATGGAGGGCCGTGCCGAGATCGTAGTTCCAGTACCCGATCAAGCCGCCGACGAAGGGGATGTTAGCGAAGCGATTATCGATCAGGCCCTGCGAGGTCAGTAATTGTCGGGCGGCGATGAAGGGTTCTTCGGTCGATATCCTGAGATCACCCCTGTGTGAAGACAGGCGAGTGGTTTCGCCTTCACAGCTCAACGTCCATTGCGGACAGGCGCTTATGATGTCGAAGCGGCCCTGCAATGAACGGGGCTTGCCGCTGTCCAGCCAGACGGCGCCGGGAAGGTGGCGAACTCGCCAAAAGAGGGATTCGACTTGTGTTGTATAGGGAAAATCGGTAACGGAAGGTGCTGGAACCATGGGCGGAAAGCGGCTTGCCAAACGTCAGGGAGCGTATAATCGCATATTGAGTAAGGGG
>PABE01000021.1 GCA_002702725.1 Porticoccaceae bacterium | reverse complement strand
TTCCCGGCGTGGTCGAGGACGTCACCGACACCATCCATCCTGACAACGCCACCCTGGCCGTGCGTGCTGCGGCCCTGTTCGGTCTGTCATCGGCGGGCATCGATTGCATCAGCCCCGATATCAGCCAACCCTGGTACGACAACGGTGCCATCATCAACGAGGTGAATTTCTCCCCGCTGCTCACTGATGAGGCGGTGGCCGGTCGCCATTTGCCGACCTTTATTGCCTCGCTGGTGAGGGGCGACGGACGAATCCCGGTGGAAGTGTTCATTGGTGGCCCGGCGGCGTTTCGCCAGGCACAGGTGCGTCAGCAAACCCTCGTCGCCGACGGTCTCGCCTGCTACCTGACCAGCCATGATTACACTCTGTCGCCGACCGGCGATGCACTGCCCCTGACTGGCGACCGGATGATGGAGCGCGGCACGGCATTGTTGATGGACCGGGCTGTCGCACACCTGATACTGGCCGTTCACAATGATGAAATATTGCATAGCGGATTGCCCGTGGACAGGATTACGGCTCTCACCCGGGTGGATGATCAGCTGGTGTCCTGGCTGGACACCAGTGCGCCCCTGCCGGGGGCCAGCCGCGCACGCTTGCACGCTGTACTTGAAGGGTATAGTCTTCGAACCAGTGGTTCCTGAGGTGTTGTCAAGGAACTTCACACCCACAACCAGAGTATCGTCAGGAGAACATCCATGAGTAACGACAAAGCTATCCGTCTCGACGCCTCGCGCCTGTACGGCTTCAAAATCGTCAGCCGTGGCCGGCAGCAAGTGGCGCTTGATGACAAGATTGGTCAGAAGAGCGGCATCAAGGCAGCGCCGTCCCTGTCCACCCTGTTGGGCTCGAAGGTCGGCGGCAAGGTCGGCTTCAAGGTCTGAGTTCAGGCAAAACCCTATCGTATACGGCCCCGGGCAGACGCTGGTTTCCCCGGGGCCGTTGCTTTCCGCTTCTAAACCAGAGCTCTTCCGCCCCGCCTGAGGGCATCGCCAACGACCCCAGACTGCCATGATCGATTTCAGCCTGCCCCCGGACGGCACTCGCGCCACTATCATTGACCGCCGCATGCGTGAAAATCTGGCCGACAGCCTTGCCTATATCAGTGATGAGATTCGCGGACTGATCGACCACGATGACGTCGCCCTGGGGCATATGGTGACGGCGCTGCGAGACGGCGCCCGCTACCCACCCTCGACGTTCGGCCTCTATACCGACCTGGTCCTTGCCCTCGACAGCGGCAACAACGATGGGGCCGCCAGCTTGCTGGCACAATTAACGCGGGAACAGCCGCAAACCGAACCCTGGCAACTCTATGCCCTGGACGATCCGGCCATCGCAGCCTCCGCCCCGCGCTACCTGCGGTTGATGGATTCCGATCCCGACAACCGCTTCGCCATGCTGCCGCCGGCCCCTGCCACCGTCGAGGCCTTTGCCACCCGCTTTCGCCGCGCCCACCTGCTGCTGAGTAACGCCATTCCCGAATTGGCAGCGGAGTTCGACGCCCTGGTCAGCCAGGTGATTCTGGTGACCGGCGATCCGGCGGCGACGTACCAGTTCGACGGCGGGTCCTCCTACATGCTGTGGGGCGGGCTCTTCCTCAACGCCGAATCCCACGGGACGGATGTGGCGCTCATTGAGGTCATGGCCCATGAAAGTGCCCATATCCTGCTTTTTGGCTATTCAAGTGATGAGGCCCTGGTCAATAACGACGACGATACCCTCTATGAATCGCCCCTGCGGCTGGACCCGAGGCCCATGGACGGTATCTACCACGCCACCTATGTGTCGGCGCGTATGCACTGGGCAATGTCACGCCTCATCGCCACTGGCATACCGGATGCCGCCGCCCGCCAGCATGCCGAAGAAGCCCGCGCCGCCGATTTGAAAAACTTCGAGGCCGGCTACCAGGTGGTGGAGCGCCACGGCGACCTCACCGCCACCGGCGCAGCGGTGATGGCCGCCGCCAGGGATTACATGGAGAACGCAGCACGCGAAACCCAGCCCGCATGAAGCCGTCCCGGAAATGTACGTGCAGTTTCTGGTGGAAGGTTAGTTGGGCTGTTCTTCGGCGACAAATCGATCGTGTAATTCGCCCGCTTTAGTGGAGTTCCGTGAGTAATTTAGACAGGTCTACGCTATTCTGTGATCCTAGAAGGGATTCCTATAAGCAGTCAAGGTTACATGCATGAAGTTATTGGCAAAGTCGTCCGACAGTCGTGGAGCGAAGTTGTCCGATCACCGAATTCTTCGAACTATTAAGCGTGGGTGCTCAGCACGTATACAGCTGGTAGCGTCAATTTAGTCGGCTGTCCGGAGTGCAGCCTAACAGCTTGGATAGATGGAGCGCATTTAGGTCGCTACGGGCTAAGAAAGTCGGTGTATATTTCTGTGATCCCATTGGCGAAATATCTCTCTAAGTCTTCGGCGGAATTTATTGTATGCACATAAGTAGGTATATCCAGCCTTTTCAAAACTCCTGGCAGTTCAGTGGCTGCCCTGTTTGTCGGCATTGTAATAGCTATGGGTCCTTGGAATGTTTTTGCTCGCTCTACAACCTCTTTGTTGGTTCCATCGTAACGGTATAATGTCCATATGATTTTCTCGAATCCCATTTCCTTGACGTTATAATAACTATCCGGGTTGTAAATTTGAGGGATAACCCTCCTTTCCGCATTCGGTAGAGTTGCGCGTATTATTTTCAGTGCGCCTATATTGTCGTCCTTTACATCGGTAATAACGAAAGCAGCGGGGTTTTTCTCCATCCAGTTGGCTAACCCATAAATTGTGCATTTCTCGTACTTTGATTTTTTAATTGCCAGTTGTTGAAACTCTTCTAAGCTTACTTTTTCATGCGCTGAAAATCCGAAGCTTCGCCTGAAGTCATCTTCCCAATCGTGCAAGCATATTAATTTTTTGTCACTGGTGAATGAAAAATCCAGTTCGAAGTACAGGAAGCCCTTTTTAAGGTTGCTCTCGAGCGCTTCATAGGAGTTGGTGTATGTTTCGTTATTTAAGCCTCCTCCGGCGTGAGCGATTCTGAGAGGGTCAAATGTTTTCAGGTCTTTCTGGCTTTGGTGTGTCTCACAATAGGAATGTGAGCTCGCAAGAGCAACATGGAAAGTAAACAATACTACTGCGACTGATTTTTTCATCTCAAACACCTTCCATTACAGACTGTTCTCTCATAAAGTCTCTTCGCCGACATAGTTAAGAATTGTAAACAGAGCAATTCGAATATGCGACTGTCGACCTGTTGGTGACAAGTACCTGGTCGCCTAGTAACAGAAGCAAAAGCCTTGTACCGGACTGGGCGCAGCTTGCAGAGGGTCTCTTGCAGCCAGATGCGTAGCATTTGCGCTAAAGGGCTAGACGGATCGTGGTCAAAATAATCCAGTCTCCACCCCCTCCCGCCGAAACCCGTACCCAATCAGTCGTGCCGGCAGATTGCGTACCCGGCGGCTTTTGAGTAGCCAACGGATAACTGCCGGCGGCCTGGGTGGCGAACCCCTTTCCGCCAGTACCCGCGAGATAACCCGTTTCTGTATTTGCTGCTGAAAGCGCTGTATCAGGCGTGTAGGTGCCTCCCGTCGTTGCTGGATTTTTGCCAGCAAGTCGTCATCAATTGGTTCGCTATTCCGGAATGCCTTGCCCAGGATATTGGCGCAGGCGACGGCGTCCTGTATGGCCAGGTTGATGCCAACACCGCCGATGGGCGACATGGCGTGGGCGGCATCGCCGATCAGTGCTACGCCGGGTTGGTGCCAGCGTAACAGGCGGTCCACGGCCACCTGCAGGGTTTTTACGCTGTCCCAGTCTGATATGGCGTCAGTGCGATCGGCGAGAAACGGGGCGGTCCCGCCCACGGCATCGCGAAATTTTTCAACCGGCTGTTGCCGCCATTCCCCGTCGCTGTCCTTCGGCACCACGTAGGCGGCCTGCCAGTAGTCGTTGCGATTGAGCATGACCATCATATGACCGGCACCGATGATGGCCATGGTCTCCTCCGGGTCTTTGGGCTTGCGGGGCAGCTTGAACCACAGCACGTCCATGGGCGCGCCGATATTCGTGCCGGGCAGCGTAAGCTGGCGTTTCAGGGTTGAATCCCGGCCATCGCAGCCGACCACGACTGTCGCCCGCACCGAAAAATCGCCATCCGGCCCCTGGCCGGTGACGCCGCAGACCTGGTCGTTTTCCCGTATCAGCCCCGATACCTGGTGTGACATCAACAGCTTGAAGCCGGGAAACCGTTTCGCCTCTTCGGCCATAAAGTCGAGAAAGTCCCACTGCGGTACCAGGGCCAGGTAGTCGAAAGGTTTCAGCCCGGTAAAGTCGATCACCGGTAGTTGTTCATCGCCAAAGCGCATGGAAAGGTGATGGACCCGCTGTTGGGGCAGGCGATTGAAGGCGTCGAGCAAACCGCATTGTTCCAGTACGCAGAGCGTCGATGGGTGTACCGTATCGCCGCGAAAATCCCTCAGAAAATCCCCGTGCTTTTCCAGTACGGTAACCTCTACGCCGTAACGGGCGAGCAGATAACCGAGCACGATGCCGGAGGGGCCGCCACCGACAATACACACCTGGCAGTATGGCGTTAGCTGCGCCATGGAGTCTTGCGTTTCCTACCATTGGGAAGCCTTCTTTCAGCATAGTCACGGAACGACTCTGGCGTCGATGACAGGGCACAAAAAACCCCGGCCGGAACCGGGGTTTTGTTGTTGCGTGGACGAGGTTGTCGGTTAGATATCGTAACCGCGCTCGTCGTGCTGGGTGATATCGAGGCCCTGTGTTTCGTCCTCGGCACTGACCCGCAGACCCATGGCCGCGTCGAGTATTTTGAACAGGATAAAGGTGACCACCGCCGTGTAGGCGAAGGTGCTGGCGACACCAATGGCCTGAACACCGAGCTGGGAACCCATGGTCATGCCTTCGTTGTAGCCCTGCCCGCTGAACACGCCGAGCTGGTCGGAGGCGAAAATGCCGGCAAACATAGTGCCGAGCATGCCGCCGACGCCGTGCACCGGGAAGACATCCAGGGAGTCGTCGATGTGGAACTTCTGCTTGAGTGCCTGGGTGGCGAAGTAGCAGACCACACCGGCGGTGAGGCCGATGACAAGGGCGCCGCCGGGGCCGACATAGCCGGAGGCGGGGGTGATGGTGCCAAGGCCCGCCACCATGCCGGTGACAATACCCAGAACCGAGGGCTTGCCGTGGCGAATCCATTCCATGGTCATCCAGGCCAGGGAACCGGCGGCAGCGGAAATATGGGTGACCAGCATGGCCATGCCGGCGTCGCCGTTGGCGGCGAGCGCGGAACCGGCGTTAAAGCCGAACCAGCCCACCCACAGCATCCCCGCGCCGGTGACTGTCATGGTCAGGTTGTGGGGCATCAGCAACTGCTGGGGAAAGCCCCGGCGCTTGCCGATCACCATGGCGGCCACCAGGGCGCCGACACCGGCGGTGATGTGCACCACGGTGCCGCCGGCAAAATCCAGCAGGCCCATCTGGCCCAGCCAGCCGCCGCCCCACACCCAGTGGGTGATGGGCACGTAGACCAGCAGCAGCCAGAGCATGCTGAAGACAAACATGGGGGCAAAGCGAATGCGCTCGGCAAAGGCCCCGACAATCAGCGCCGGGGTGATGATGGCGAAGGTCATCTGGAACATGACAAAGACGGATTCGGGAATCGTGCCCGACAGGGAATCTTCGCCCATGCCGCCGAGCAGGATGCGGGAGCCGTCGCCCAGGAACGGGCCGCCTTCACCAAAGGCCAGGCTGTAGCCGCAGATGAACCAGATCAACGATGCGCCGCAGGTGATGGCAAAACAGTGCATCAGCACCGAAAGAATATTTTTAGAGCGCACCAAACCGCCGTAGAATAGCGACAGGCCCGGAATAGTCATGAACAGCACCAGTGCCGTGGCGGTCAGCAGCCAGGCGGTGTCGGCACTATTCAGCGCGTCGGCGTGGGCAAAGAGCGGCGTCGCCATAAGCAACGCCAGAATGGCGAAAGACTTTTTGAACATTTATCGTTCCTCTTGGGTGTTTTTTGCACCTGTTTGGTGCTGATAAATATAGTTTTAGTCGTTGAAACCCTGTTTTGGGGCAATTATTGCCGTTCAGGCCGGGTTGCTCATAGTTGGTGCAATTATTGTGCCTTTTTGAACCAATATGGCGCTGCGCGTGTTGCCGTTGCGTCTTTTAGGGTTGAGGAGAAACACCATGGAAACAGATCAACTGCGCAGTCAGCTGAAAGACTTGCACAAGGCGCTGAAAACCGCGGCCGATCCCGCCGGCAGGGAACATGATGCACTATCCCACATCATGACCGATATTGTCCGGGTGGCTTCCGGCGAAGAGCTCCACCCCGAGGATGCCGAGACCCTGCGCGAGCAGATCGAGCACCAGGCCTCCGATTTTGAGCTCCGCCATCCCAAAACGGCGGGGATTCTGCGCGAGATCACTGACATTCTGGCACGACTGGGTATCTGATTGTATGTGCTCACGTTTGGGGTTGTTCGTTTTGGCGGCGGCGTTGACCGCCACTGGTTGCGGCCCGATGGTCAGCAGGGAAAACCCGCCGGTCGTCGGTTGGTACTGCGTCGACAACCCGGACACCGGCATCAAGGACTGTGAAAAGCGCCTGATGCGCAATGGTGTCCCGGTCAACGACACGGTCTACGACAATCTCGGCAGGCCGGTGGTTGCCGCCGGGACGCCGTCCACGGCGCAGACGCCTTCCCCGCTGACGGCCATTGTTCCCCTGGAAGACGGCACGGCTGACCTGAAAGTGGAAAACCGCGGCCCGGCGCCCCGGGCGACAATCGATTATGTCGATCGCACCGGCGGCGAGGGCAGGGGCGGAAACGGGGTGCCGAACGACCGGGCGAAGACCGCGTTCACATTGCAGCTCGGTGTGTTTCGGGATGAGGCCCAGTGCCGCCGGTTTGTCACCGACAAATCGCTACCCGCCGACCAGGTCACTACCCACCGTCTCCCCGGCGAGGAGAATGACTGGTGCCTGGTCACCTATGGCGTTTACGCCTCCCACCAGGAGGCCAGCAGCGCCAACCAGGCATTGACCCGGCGCTACCCCGGCATTTCCAGCTGGGTGCGCAGCCTTTCCTCCATCGAGCAGATTCCCCTGACGCGATAGCCTGGCGCTCCGGGGCGGCCCTAGCCGGGGAAGCGCGCCCCGATCATCCAGGTGGCCAGGGCACCCGCCGCGAGAAACAGCACTGCGGTTGCCAGGGCGCGCCAACGGTAATGGCGGCTTAACTGTTCCTGACCCTGGCTGCCAATGAGGTAGGGCAGGCGGCCGTCGTCAGGTCGCCGTATGCTGTGTTCCTGATCGACATTCGTCTGATGCTGCTGCACTTTCACCGCCGCTGTTCTGGCGGCCTCCGTGACCTTCCGCCATTCGTGCGGGTCCAGGTTGCCGTCCCGGTCCTCGTCGTAGCGGGCCAGCAGGGCGCGGAAATCCTGTTTCCACTGTCGTATCAGCCGACCGGCAATCTGATCCACGGACATTACCCGCTGGCCGGTGGCGTCGCTGACGAAATGGCCGAGGATATACAGCGGATCGCCGTCGCGAATCCGGAATTCGGTATAACGAAAACGGCCACCAAAGCCGAGCACGCGGGCGGTTATCGGGCGACTGGCCGCGCCGGGCCTGCGCTCGCTGCCGTGCCAGCGCTGGCGGTGCTGGCAGCGTATCTCGGCGCCCGCCGGCTCAATCCGGCACAGGCCGGTGCCGTCGTCCAGCTGAAAGGGCTCCGGGCTCTGTCCCTTCTCGATCACCCGCCAGCGGGTCGACTTGCCGGATTTTTCCTGCTTTTCGATGGTGTAGCGCCACCACAGGCACGGGCGATCGGTCAGGGGCGCGCGCAGCATGGGCGTTTCTCCGGCACTGGCCAGCCCCATGAGTTCGACGTAACCCTGGCTTGCCGAGCGAATGCGGGAGGTGGGCATGTCCTCGATCAGGCGTGCCCGGCGGATGTTGCGCAGGCTCAGCAACAGGCCCGCCAGTGCGGCGATAACGGCGACCGAAAGGCCAAGGGCGAATTTGGCGGTGGGCATCTGGGCAAGGCAGGCCCGGCAGAAAAACTCTTCCATGCCTCTGGCGCCCGGTCAGGATGAGCGGAACAGGGCCTTCAGGTCCGGGTTGGCGAGTTCTTCGTCGGCGAATTCCAGCAACTCAAACGCCTTGAAGCCGAGCGGTCGGGCGACCAGCAGGTCCGGGAACTGTTCGATGCGGATGTTGTTGAGGTTGACCGCGTCGTTGTAGAGCTCGCGCCGGTCGGCGATACCGTTTTCCAGGTCGGAGATACGGCTCTGGAGGTGCTGGAATGCCTCGTTGGCCTTGAGCTCAGGGTAGTTCTCGGCGAGTGCGAATAATTGGCCGAGCCCCGCCCGCAGACGTGTTTCCGCCTCGCCGAGGGCGTTGATATCCTGGGCTTCCCGGGCGCTGGCGACCTGGCTGCGGGCGTCGATCACCCGTGTCAGGGTGTCCTGTTCGTAGCCCATGTACTGCTTGCAGGTTTCAACCAGTTTGGGGAGTTCGTCATGGCGCTGCTTGAGCAGCACGTCGATATTCGACCAGGCCTTGGCGACCCGATGTTTGAGCGCCACCAGACTGTTGTAGATGACCACGCCGTAGCCGGCGGCCAGTACCAGCAGCCCCAGGATAATGAACCCGCTTATACCCATGTCTTTGTCTCCCCAAATGCTGGAAGCAGGGTAGAGGTTTTCGCCGGGCGCGGCAATTACCGGTGTCGCGACCCGAGCAATGGCCGGATAAACGGTGTACTCGGATCCCGCCCGGTAGCGGTTAGCGGCCCATGCGTTCGGTAAAATCCCAGCTGGTGATCCAGCGCGGCGTAATGCGCACCATGTATTCCTCGTTGCGGCGGCTCAGCAGCCATTGGGCCAGTTTGCTGTCGGTGTCGCCCAGGTAGCGGACAATCAATTGCTCCAGGCATTCGCCGGCACCCTCGCGGTGCAAGTGCGCGATACCCTGACCGCGGGCCCCGCGATAGGGCAATGTGTCGGCGGCAATTTCAAAGCTGCAGCGGGGGTTTTCCCGCAGGTGCCGGGCGACCAGGGAATTCTGGTGCAGGGCGGAAAACAGCTCGCCGTCCTGGTAGCGGTACCAGTGGGACGCCACCAGGGGAAAGCCGTTGCTGCCAAGGCAGGCCAGACGCATGGGGATGGTCATGGTGTGCAGGTAGCCTTCCAGCTCGCCCGCGTTAAAGGCGCTATCGGCTTTCAGGGGCAGTGAACTCATGGTTTGGGTCCGATCGTTGCGGTGAGCCTGAGCATAGCTGAATCCGACAGCCTCGCCTATTGCGACAAAGGTTGTACAGAGTCGGGTTTGTTCGCTTCCAGGTGTTCCAGCCACAGGGCGGTGCCACCCGCGACGGCGGCGGGCACAGCGAGCAGGTTGAGCAGTGGAATGGACGAGCCCGCCACCGCAACGGCGCCGAAGGAGAGTGTCAGGCGCCGTTGCCGGGCGCAGGTCTTGCGCAGATCGGCAAAGCTCACCCCCCGGTTGTCAGCGGCAAAGTCGAGGTTCTCGAGTGACAGAGACCAGGCGCCCCACAGGAAGTAGATGGCCGGCACCAGGGCGCTGATTCCGGGAATCAATATCAGTATGAGGGTGACAATCACCAGTGCCAGCAAGCGGGGCATGAAGTAGACCAGCTTTTGCAGCTCCCGCACCACGCTGCGGCGGGCGATCGCAACCATGCTCTTCCAGGTCATCGGTGTGCTGTCCAGTTGCCCGGTGAGGTGTTTTTCCACCCGCTCCGCCAGCAGTCCGTAGAAGGGCGATGCAAGGATGTGGCTGATAAGGGTGAAACTGTAGCCGTAGACCACCAGCCAAAGGGCGGCGAACAGCAGCCACATCAGCCACAACAGCCACTCGAACCAGTCGCCGAGACTCGCCACCAGCCAATCGAGAAGGGCGTCGAACTGGGTGACCAGAAAGCCCGTGAGCAGCACAAATATCAGGATATTGACCAGCACCGGCATGATCACAAAGGGGCGAATGCCGGGCTGGTTCAGCAATCGCAAGCCCCGGAAAAAATAACCTATACCTCTCATCTGTATTCCCGATCCTGTCCCGGCTGGTCGCCATTGGCGGTTTTGTGAAGGCCCATTGTAGAGCCTTGGCCGCCAAATGCGATGACCGCGAGGGTTTCAATCGGGTGCCGTTGCCGGAAACGCCACGGGCGGTATTTTTCCGTTGTTACCCGGGGCCGGACGCGTCTTTGGCGCCGGTTTGACCCCTGGTCTAACAGAGTGCGTACCGCGCTGAACAAGGTTGTGTATGATCAATCGGCGACCAGGCAGACGGTCGCCCAGCTCGTCCGGCCCCATCAATGGGGTTTGCACAATAATAAAACGGGGGCATCGATGAACGACAAACAGCACTTCACCAGTCCGATGGCGACGGCGGAAGAAATCGCCGGTGAAAAAAAGGTCCTGCGAGTTCTGGCAAGCGAAGAGGTCCAGGCCGCCAAGCGCCAGGCGCGCCGGATTATGGCGAGTCACCCCATTGCCGAGAGCCCGGACGGCAATGCGCGCATAGACTACGCGTTGGATCACTGGCTGGCGCAACTGGCCACCCAGCTCGTGGGGCTGGATCTGCACACGCCGAGCATTCTGTGGAATGCCACGATTACCCGTTTTCAGTGGTTCGGGCACGAGTTTCCCGGTTCCGCCGCCGGCATTGATTGCCCGGACAACATTTACCGCACTGTCGCCCTGAACGGTGCCACCGAGTACGAAATAGCGGGGCGGGTCGATCCCGCCAGGCCGGCACAGTTCAGTTTTCAGCTGACTCCGCACCCCGAGTGTGACGGCTTCTGGATCACCGAAGATCTCAAGGACATCAGCACCCTGCAGATGCTCACCGATGACACCGTTGCCGTTGAGCCGGACGGCTCGTTTCGCATCCGCCTGCTCCCGGAGCCCGCGCAGCCGTCGGGCGACACGATCACCATGCCTGAAGGCATCAACATGCTCACCATACGGGACACCCTGTCGGACTGGCGACAGGTTCCCAACAGGCTCAGTATCCGGCGAACCGGCGGTGAACCGTTGCCCTCTGAGTCGGTGCCGGACAGTGACGTGATTGCCCGAACCGCGGCGGGGATCGGCCAGAACATCGCCTTCTGGGTGCGTTTTATCGGCAACTTCCACGCGCAGTCGACACCCAACCGGCTGATCGCCCCCTACGGCAGAAACGGGGCTTTCGGGTATGCCTCGGCGGCAAAGTTCAAGCTGCTCAACGATGAGGCCCTGGTGATTACCGTGGCCACCGGCAACGCCCATTACATGGGCATGCAGGTGACGGACCTCTGGGGTATCGCGCCGTCGCCGATTGAGTACCTAAGCAGTTACAACGAGACCCAGATGGTCAAAAACCCCGATGGCACCGTCACCGTTGTCATCGCCAGGGAGGACCCTGGGTTCGGCAACTGGGTCGACACCGCCGGCTGGCGGGAAGGCTGGATGTTTTTCCGCTGGCAGGGGGAAGGTGACGATCTCGATACCGGCAGTCTGATTCTCGACCAGCAAATAGTCGCCAAAGCGGACCTGTCGACAGTCTTGGCAAACCGATTGCCGCCGGTGGATACCGGGGAGCGCGCCACAGAGCTCGCCCGACGGCGGGATGAGTGGCGTCTGCGGATTGCAGCTGGCGGCTGACCCCGAGCCTTTCATCGGCCCGGTTGAATGCCCGGTGGCCGTCGGGAAATGAGAAAAAGCAGACGAGGCGAGACGCCATGCTGAAAGGTCATAAGATACTGCTGACAGGGTTGACGGGCAATCTGGGTGGGTCGATTGCCGACGCCCTGGTGGATGACAATGAATTGTGGGGGCTGGCACGGTTTAGCCGCGAGGGACAGCGGGAGTTCTGGCAACAGCGGGGGGTGCACACGGTGGTGGGTGATTGCGCCGAGGGCGAATTCACCGGTGTGCCGATGGATTTTGACTATGTGATCCACTGCGCCGCGGCAAATCCGCCGGATACCTTCGAAGAGGGTATGCGGGGCAACGCCCAGGTGACCGGGCGGCTAATGGCCCACTGCCATCGGGCGCGGGCATTCATGCACCTCTCTACCGTGGGCGTTTACTCGGAACATGCCGACCCCAGCCACGAGTATCGGGAAGAGGATGTCACCGGGTCGTCGATTATGGGCCACTATGAAGGGACCAAGCTTGCCGCCGAGGGTGCCGTTTGGGCTCTGTCCACCTGCTTTGGAATTCCCGCCATTATCTGTCGGCTCGGTGTCCAGTACGGGTGTTTTGACCGGGGTGGGCTGCTGGGGCTGATCCTCAGGGCGGTCCTTCAGGGTGAGACGGTTTACCTGCCGAAATACCGCACCAATGTAATCCGGCCGATCAGCGATGACGATGTGATCGGCTTTCTGCCCGCGTTGCTCGGGGCGGCCACTGTGCCCCCGACCACGGTCAATCTGGCCGGCGACGAGGATATCGCGACCCGTGAGGTGGTCGATATCTTTGCTGAACTGGCGGGCGTCACCCCGCACATTGAGCTGACCGAAGCCGTTGATTATCCGACCATTCGGGTCAATGGCGATCGCCGTCGGGCCATTGCCGGGGATTGCCGGATGCCTTTGCGGGACGGTATCCGGCGCATGTATCACAATCTCGCTCCGAAACTGCGCCAGGCGCCCGGCGACGACAATATCTTCAAACCACTCCGGGCCTCCCGTTAGCCATGGTGCTCAGCGTAGACGATTTGCTCGAAAAGGCCCGAAAGGCGACCGGCCTGGAGGACTTCGGTGACCCTTTCTTTCTTACCGGCCTCGCGCACCTGGTCGCGTCCTTCAACGTTGACTGTCCACTCAACGACCTGGGCAGGCAGGCGGCCGAGGGGATGTTGCTGGAGAATTTGATCAACCGGCTCCAGATCGAGGACTGGTACCGGCGGCATCCGGAAATCGACGATGAAGTCATCAGGGATCCGGTGTTTATCGTGGGTCTGCCCCGCACCGGCACCACGGTGCTTGGCACCCTGCTGGGGCTGGATCGCGATTCCCGTTGCCTGCGCAACTGGGAGATAAACCAGCCCTGTCCGCCGCCGGATGAGCGCGTGAGGGACGATCCCCGCATTGCCGCCGCGAACCGGCGCATCGCCGAGATGAACAAGCTGGTGCCCGGCCTTGCCGATGCCCTGCCACGCACCGTCGACAGCAATATGGCCGACGAATGTTTCTTCCTGCTCAACATGTCATTTGCGTCGGTAGCCTTCAACGGCATTTTCCACGTGCCCTCATATGAGGACTGGGCCCTGACCGAAGGCCTGCCCGAGGTCGATGCCAGTTACGGGTATCACAAGCGGATACTCAAGTTGCTGCAGTGGAAAACCCCGGCCCGGCGCTGGGTTCTGAGAACACCGATTCACAGCGGCAACATGGGCGCCCTGATTCACCACTACCCGGATGCGCGGTTTATCTGGACCCACCGTCCACCCGAAAAGGTCCTGCCCTCGATCTGTTCGCTGATCTATCAGGTACGCGCCCTCTATCACCGCTCCCAGGACCCGGCTGAGCTGGGCCGAAGACAGTTGTTCCAGTGGTCGACGTTTATGCGCCGGCTGATCAGGGACAGGGAACGCATTGGGGATGCCCGCTTTATCGATGTGCGCCACGGGGATTTTATTGCCGATCCGGAAGCGGTGATCGGTGATCTCTACCGGTGGCTCGGCTGGCACCTTGATGATGACTTTATCCAGCAGATTCGCGCCTGGCGGGAAGGCAACCCGCGGGGGCGACACAAGCCGGACCCGGCATTCTTCGGCCTGAATGAACAGTCAATTGATCAGGCGTTCGCGACTTACCGGCAGCAATTCCAGGCCTGGCTGTAAACGCGACCTTGCAATCGCCGGCCGGGGTATTCGGGAAAACGGGCAGAATCGGCAAACGGCGTCTTCATTCAGGCCCGGGAAAGCGTTAGCCTGTCGGCTTTTGGCCCGTCACAGGAAATCGTAATGTCGACCCTCACCGGTATTGCCGTTCGAACCAGAACCCGCGCTCCCATGCAGCCCCTCGACGCCTGTCTGATCACCCCCGAACAGGGGCTCGCCGGCGATCACCGGGGCCGCCCGGGGCGTCGACAGGTGACGGTGCTCAGTGCCGAAGCCTGGCAAAATGCCTGCGAGGCAGTGGGCACGGACCTGCCGTGGCTGACCCGGCGCGCCAATTTGCTGGTCAGCGGGATGCGTTTCGGGCCACAGGATGTGGGCCGTGTTTTACAGTTCGGTGATGTGCGCCTGCAAATTACCCGCGAAACCGACCCCTGCCAACGCATGGACGAAGCCTGTCCCGGTCTTCGGGAGGCACTGGCCCCCGAGTGGCGGGGTGGTGTTTGCTGCCGGGTGCTTACGGGTGGCCTGGTGCGCCTCGGTGATGAGGTCAGTTTGCATAGCCGACAAGAATAATACCGGCACTGGCCATCACCAGGACGCTGGACAGCAACACCGG
>PABE01000020.1 GCA_002702725.1 Porticoccaceae bacterium | reverse complement strand
TCCGCCGCCGCGCCCGCCGGGACGTGGATGACGCAGGCCAGTAGTGAGGCCAGGACCAGAATAGGATTCAATTTCATTGGGCTGCTTCCTGAGACAGTGAAAGAGGGTGGGATGGCTGCGGCGCCAGATAGAGGAGGCGCGCGGCCGCCCGGGCCCGGTCGATGCGCACCCGCAGGGCCTGGAGCCGGACGTCGAGCTCGTTGATACGCGCGCGCATCAGGCTGATGAACTCAATCTCGCCGCTTTGATAGGCATTGACTGCCGCCTCGGCATTGGCCGCGGCCTCGGGCAACAGCCGGTCACGGTAGAGGGCTGCCTGCTCCCCCAGTCGCCGCCAGCGGCTGTAATCGCTCTCCAGACTGCGCTTGAGCTCCCGCATGCGGAGCGCCCGCGCCTGGGCGGCGGCCTCGGCCCGCGCCTGGCTGGCCGCCAGGCTTCGGTCCTGACGCTTGTCGGTGAACAGCGGCAGGTCGAGCGTGACCATGGCGGCCATCTGATCGGACCGGTTGCTGCCGTCGGGGTCATCGCCGAAGCGCTTGCGGTATTCGAGCCCGACACTGAAGCCGGGCTTGTACTGTTCGCGCGCCTCCTGGACGCGCTGCCGGCTGGCCTGCACCTGCGCGGATTCGGCCAGGATGGAGGGATGCCGCGCCAGGTCGGACTCAAGCTGAGCCAGCGCCGGCACGCCGGGCAGACGCGGGAAGGCCTGGCCCAACGCCTGCGCCGAGGCGGCGCCGATCCAGCGGGCCAGACGGGCGCGCTGGACCTCGCGCTGTTCGTCGATGCGGCTGGCCCGGTCGTCCAGGCGCGACAGTTCCAGCTGCGCCTGCAACACGTCCTGCTGGCTCACGCGGCCCGCTCCATAGTGCGCCCGGGTAATCTCGACCAGTTGCACGAACAACCGTCGCGATTCGCTGATGATTTGCGCCGCCTGTGCCTGGTAGAAGAGTTCCAGGTAGGTTTCGCGCACATCGCGGCGGATTTGTGCCGCCATGGCATCCAGTCCCGCCGCCTCGGCCCGGCCGAGCCATTCGGTACGGGCCTGGCGGTATTTCAGGGTCTCGCCGCGGGGAAAGGTTTGTCTGATCCCGGTCCGCCACTGAGTGGCAGGCTCCTTGGTCAGGCTGAAATCATCCAGGGGCAGATTCCACAATCCAAACAACAGCTTGGGATCCGGCAGCTGGCCGTCGGTCACAGCCTGATCCTGCAGGGCCTGGGCGCGCAAGGCACGTTCCAGCAAGGCGGGGTCGGCCTCCAGGGCCAGGTTTTCGGCCTCGTCAAGCGTCAGTTCGCCGTAGGCGGGCAACGCATGGAACAGGACCCCGATGAGGATCCAACGCAAATTGAACATGAAAAAGCTCCCCGAAAAAACAACGTTACAAAAGATTCAACGCTGACTCGTCGGGAGCTATTCCAGGAAGGTGCAGTGGCGCAGATAGAGAGCGGTACAGGGATGGGAAGGCTGAATAGTGACCAGCAACTGCGGCGGGGGTGTGCGCAGGGACGGCCAGGGCTGGCTATCGGCCGCCATGGCGGGAGGCAAGTCCACGCCGGCGGTACCCGACAGCAGAGTCAGCTCCGCGATTGACTCCACCCCAACCTCAGCCCCGGGGCAAACCTCCTCGTCGCCGTCATGATCGCAGCAGGACGAAACCGTATCGCCGGACAGGTCATGCTGGCAGTGGCTGCCTGGATCCGGCTGCGGCGCCTGCGCCCAGCAGTGGGCACAGGTCAGGGACAACCAGCCGGCCAGCAGGGTGCCAAGCAGACTCAGGGTGGTGATGCGGCCGGATTTACGCATAACGCTCAGTATATGGACCGTTTGCACCAGAGGGCAAGCGGGAGACGAAGAGTACCACAGAATACACTACTGCTATCCAGTAATTTCAATGATGCACCGGCTGATTCCAACCGATTCTTGCTAGCATTGCCTATGGCATCAGTCGGTGCCAGTCTTGATTTTATATGCATAGGCATATTGAGTCAAACAAGTGGCTCGACATCTATGAAGATGCCGAAGGCCAGTGGGTAAGTCTGGCACTAACCAATGGCCAGTATCAGGGGATACGCAACCCATGCGCATGAACTGCCATGTTATTCACGCATATACATTCTATTTGTTCAATGCCTGCTTACGAATGCAATGTAGACTCTCTATCCAAACCCTACCATGACTTGTGTCAATTTATGTCAATTTGGCTGCATAACGCTCCGGATCGGCCTGAAACCGCTCAAGACAGCGCTGTGAACAGAAGGCCAGGTTACGCCCTTCGTATTCGGCGAAGACGCTGGCGGTCACTTCGTCCACCCGCATCCCACACACCGGATCCCGCACCCAGGAATGGCGATCCTGCCTGCGGTCGCGCAGGGCTCCGTCCTCGAGCCACAGAACCCGGTCCGCGACATCCTCGATCCGGGGATCGTGGCTGACGAACAGGATCGCCCGTCCCTCATCCCGGGCGATATCATGCAGCACCATCATCACCTCCTGACCGGATTCGGAATCGAGGTTTCCGGTGGGCTCGTCCGCCAGAATGATCGGCGGCTGGTTGATCAAAGCCCGCGCGATCGCGACCCGCTGCTTCTCGCCGCCTGAAAGCGTTCTTGGCAGCGCCGTCCTCCGGTGCGCAAGGCCGAGCCTGTCAATCAGATCACCCGCACGCCCACGCGCCGCGGCCACCCCGCCACGTGCCAATCTGGCCGGAAACAGGATGTTCTCCTCCACCGTCAGCGCCTCCAAAAGATTGAAACCCTGAAAGATGAAGCCGATTTTAGTCGCACGAACTGCAGGGAGTTTTGATGCCGTGAGCGAGCCAAGCCTGACACCGTCGATTTCGACCTCGCCCGAAGTGGGGGTAAGCAATGCGCCCAACATGGAGAGCAGCGTGGTCTTGCCGGAGCCGGAGGGCCCCATGATCAGAACCAGTTCGCCTGCCGACACAGACATTGAGACATCATCAACAGCGGATACGCGCGCCTGGCCGCTGCCATAGACCTTGGTGAGATGGAAGGCATTGAGCAAGGGAGAGGGAACCATCACGTTTCAGTCATTGAATACCTGCACGGGATCCAGTCTGGCCACGCGCAAAGCTGCAGGAAGACTGGAGAGAATTGCGACCGTGAGAATGGAAGCGCCGAGCTGGACAGCCGAACTCGAGGACATGACCAGGGTAACATTCGGCACCCAGTGCGGCACCCACCCAACGAGCGCATAGGTGCAGCCGATGGCCATGAAATACCCCAGCAGGGTGACCACAAGGGACTGATACACCACAAACAAGTAGATCATCCGGCTGCGAAATCCCAATGCCTTTGCAATGGCGAGTTCGCGCTGCCTTCTGGTGACCTGGGTATAGGCGGTGAACGACACGATGACGACCGCCAGCGCCATACCGATTGCTGTCATCACCACAAGGATCTGCACCCCCATGTGCATCGCCATGCGGAAATCACTCGCGACAAAGGCTTCGTGCGTCATTGCATTGACCTTTTCCACCTCATCTTCTATCCGACTCACCACCTGGCCGGGGTCAGCGTCCGGCTGCAGATCCACGAGAAGATAGCTGTACGTTCCCGCAGCAGAGAGGATATCGGACAGATCGGAATAGCGCATGAAGAACACCGGGTTGGCGATTGAATAGGTCCCCTCGGACAGGCCCACGACGCTGAGCTGACTGTCGGCAATCGAGACCTGGTCGCCGATCCCGATCCCGGCAATGTCCAGGAATCGCGCCGGGATCACCACCTCACCGGCTCCGGGCATCGCATGGCCAGCGGATATCGCCCAGGGCCCGGCCCTTGCCGCACCCTCGGGCAACCCGACCACATAGCCGAAATAATCCACCCCGCCAAGTTCAATCGCCGTATTAAGGTAAAGTATGGGGGTAACCCTTTTCACACCCTCGATTTCGGCAATCCGGTCCGCCTTCCAGTCCCAGATATAGGAACTCGCCATATGCATGTTCGACACACCGCTCTGCATCACCCAGATATCGGGGTTCGAATGCTCGATATAACTGACAATCTGCACGGACTCACCACGCCAGACGGCATCGAAAAACAGGACAAGGACAAAGGCGCTGGCCACACCCACGACACTGGCCGCAAACGAAGCACGCTGGTTCAGCAGTGATTTGATCGCCCATCCGAACATTTTCATACCCTGCTGAATGCGATATTCGGGTCCAGACGGCGGAGTCTGACGATCGGCAGCACTCCCCCGAAAATCGCAACGACGCCTCCCGCCAGAAGCGTAGTAAGCAGACCGCCAGCAGTCATCACCTTGACGTAATACAGCGGCGCGATGCTGTTGATCAATGCCGCCATCCCGAGCGCAATGCTCAGCCCGATGGGCACAGATAAAAGGTAGTAGGCAAATGCCTGCGTGACCACGGACAGGACAAGTCTGTTCTCGGAAAAGCCCACGGCCTTGAGTACACCGAACCCCCGCAGGCGTGTATTGACCTCAGCAAACATGATCAGACCGACAACCAGGATTCCCGTAACATACGATACCAACACCAAAAGCCCCATGACATCCCCAAGCATTGACCGGGCCAGGGCAATATCGTTTTGCGCCATCTCAGCGGCGGTATAGACATCGACCTCGGTTGCCTGCGACTCAATGGCGTCGGCAATAGCAGCGGGGGCGGCATCCGGCTCCAACTCAACCAGGAGATAGCTCAACAGCGGGAATGCGCTCAGATCCGGAGCGATTTCCGATTCGAGCATGAAATCGATCATTCCGTCATAATTGATGAAAGCGAAAGGCATGAACAAGGCCGATGACCGCTCACTGATACCGGTAACTTCAAACCCGAAATCGGCGATGCTCATGGAGTCGCCAACGCCTATATCATGCTTCTCAGCAAGTGAAACATCAATCACAATGCCGCGGCCACGCTGCCTGGAGATCCCTTGCATTACATGCCTGGGCCCGCCCCCGGAGTCATAAACAAACATATAGATCGGCGTCTTAATTCCATGCCCTTCATAGATCACGGGCATGGTGGTGAGAGGATGCGCCACGCGGACCCCGGGTATCGATTCGACAGTGGCACGCATGAGCTGCGGCAATGAAGAACGTGCAGCAATCAGATTGGATACCCCCGACTGGGCAACAATGAGATCCGCCTGCCGATTCTCGACGGTTCTGGCAAGCTGATGATATTGCCCCTGCTCAAATCCCTTGAGCACCAGAATCACCCCGAATATGGCACCCAGGGCGATCGCGACAAGAATTGTGCGCGGCCAATCCAAGACCAGTTGTCGCAAAGCAAGCGTATACACGTATACACCCTACGGGTTTTGCCCAACGGCCAATGCCGCCATGGTAGCGCGTTGACGGTCCAGGTACAGCTCGAAGCGATCTGCCCCCTCACCTGCAGCTTTCCACGACGAGGGCTACACACTCCCGAGCCAGCCTTCAGCACGCTATACATATTGTTTCTTTTCGTCGGCAATAGTTTACAACTATCTGCGAAAAGGAACATTCTATCGGTATGCCTACGCCCCAGGCCTACCAGATCCTGGCGCTAGCGCGCCAGCGCGGGGTTATCCGACCGCGCGATCTGGCGTCGCGAGGCTGTCCCGGGTGGCCCTGACGCACCTGGTGCGCAGAGCGTGCTGGTCCGGCTCAGGCGGGGTGGTGGGGCTAGATTACCCGCCGCTGCGCATCGTGCGCTTCTTTTCCGATGCGGACGCGGTTGCTGACCCGGGCTCGCCTCCCGACAAGGGGCAGGACGGTGAGCCCTTCGTCTTGAGCGCAGCATTTGCCGAGGATCGACAAAAGCAGATCCCGTGGCAGGCCTTTCTGCACAAGAACGCCCTACCCCCCTGAACGAGGCCGTGGCCGCCCTCCGCGCCTTCCACCTCGCGCCGCTGGCAGCGCTACGCCAAGAGGGCGTTTCCCCCCGGATCTGGCGCGCCTGGCGCAGCTGGGCGGCGCCCGGCTGGCGGGTACGGGACATCCACACAAATGCATGTCGCAGCTGGCCGTCTCGAACACCGTATCCCGCACCTTCGTCAAGACGCGCCGGCTGGTGCGCCGATAGTGCAGCTACCGGGTGTTCGTGACGCTATACCGGCTGTGCAATGAGGTGCGGGATGAGGGGGGGGGGTTGACAATCTGGCGGCGTGCGACGCAGCTGAGTAACGCACGCGTACTCTACCAGGTATTACTTGATTGATTCATGTACCGGCACAGGGACTTCACGCCGGTGGATCAGTTGGATCATAGGGGTGCAAGATCAGATCGGTGATCAGATTCTGCACCGCACCACGCACCCGGAGGTGTGCGCACCTTTGTGCACGGGGACGTGCGCATCGGGGTGCCGCAACGTGGGGCGACGGGCGTGCAGCCCGAAGCCCACTCGCCGCCCATCGGCGAGTGCTGGGGGAGCCGCACACCGTGTGCGCCCGGCCCCAGCCGGGCCAGGTGTGTGGGGGCGAAGCCCGTGGTGCCGGTGCCGGGACGGCGCTGGCGAACCCCGCAAGAGCCTGCAGCGAGCGCGGGCCCCGCGCCGCCGCCTCCGGCGGCGGGGTGGGAAGCGAGCGTTCGCACTTAGCGAGTCGCCCGGCGGGCGAGGAGCTTAGTGCGAGCGGTTCTTGCGGGGTTCGCCAGCGGCGTATACGCCGCGCACCACCTCTAAAATCCGGCGGGGCGGGCGTCCAGCCCGACCAGTAAAACCCTTGCCCTTTCAGGGCATTGGGGTTTTACGGCGCCGGAAACCGGCCGTGAAACGGCCACCTTACCCTGTACGCACCTGAAAAGGTGAAGGTGCGTACAGGGGGATGTACAGGGGCCGAACCTTCCGCCTGAGGTCCCGACCGTTGCTATACCCCTTATGGCAACCACAATTCATACGGATGGTCGGCTGATCGCCGAGTACAACGAATGGGAAATACTTGCCACCTTGCATAGCTGGGGGTGGCTAACCACTCGACAAATCGCGCGCCTCCTGTGGCCGCTGAGACGCCAAGGTAAACGGACGGCACAGCGTACGCTGCGCCGACTCCTCGAGCGGCAACTAATCCTTGCGCGGGCCCTCCCCTACGGGGTCATCGGTTACGTCCTCAGCGAGAAAGGAGCCCGTGTCTTAAAGTGCGAAACCGGTATTGAAACCCATCCTCGAGGCGGCCGGGATCTCAAGCTAAAGCATCCATTCCACAGGGCGATCGCTAACGATTTTCTGATCGATAAGCAGCTCGAACTCGATACCCGGATAGGCGATGCCACCGTCGGAATCTGGACTGAACACGAAATCCAGCGTGGGCTTGCTCCCCATCTCCAGGCATATCCTGACGGCAAGAAATTCGTCCCCGATGGGATGTGGTACCAGGACACAATGCACACGTGGATTGAAGTTGAAAATGCCACGAAATCGCGGCGCCGTATTGATCAGATCCTGACCTATGCCAATACCGTATTGCGCTCCAATTTAAGTCCATACCGTCAGCTGCTCCAAGGTCAGGATACCGTAGGATACATCACAGACTTCACGATCCTCTGTCCCAACGAGGCCACATGGAGGGCTTGGCTCAGAGCGATAGATCGTATCGGTTTTTACCGGCTGGATGAGAGCACATGGAGCGGTATTCGAATCGGCTCGGTCAGCATGACCGACACCCTTGTCTGGGAAGGGGTGAACAAGATTTTCACAATTTCTGAACTCGCTGACAAGGGATTAATCCGAAGCTGAATTCAGCCAAGAGAAAAACATTTAGCGATTTACATTCGAAGAGTCACTTTTAGCTTCCTCTGGTTCCTACACTAGGTGCAGGACAACACATATGAGGACATTAGATATGAATATTATAGTTGTATATTTTGAGGGAGACGATACCGTTCCGAGCGAAAAAAAAAGGCTCGAGATGCAGGAAGAACTGTACAAGAGTCTCCCGCCAGGCCCAACCGCTGACGAGATCGATGACTACCTAAATTTTCTCGCAGCGACGTATTGAACTTTCGCCCCCTGTTCGCAGGGGGCTTTTACATTATTTCAGTATATTTTCATCCATAACACTATGTGGCATAGGCACACCACAACCGAAAACCATCACTTCTTCTTAGACAATTCCTTTACCAAGCTAACGACCGCCAGATAAACCTCAGGGCTGGTTTTTTGAAGAAGTTTCGTTATCTCCTCCGGCATCATGGCAGCGTTATCTTGCTCATCCGCAAAAGTCTTACCGGTTAGCAACCATTCGACTGAGCATCCCAAACGGTCCGCGAGCGCTACGGCCTGCTTGGCCGAAAGTGACCTGCGTCCTGAAAAATAATGCGATACGCTCCCGCGTGTCGCCACCCCCAGCGATTCACTCAGATCATCATAGGTCAGTCCCTCCCTGGACATGACCTCACGTGCCCGCTCTGGCCACTTATCAATTTTCCCTTCGTTGGTATTTGCCATACTGCCCCCGATCTAGCATAGTTTCCATATTGACAACATTGTTTCTTTTTTGTATACTATACCTACACTTTGACAACTACAAGGGGGGGGCAACCAAAACGTTGACGACAAGATGAACCAGATCCGCTCAAAATCACAATCCAAAATTCTTAGTTATCCACTCATGTGGGTTATTTTCCGCATTTCCGGACTATCTGCCATGCTGACCGCACTGTCCGATCTGGCTGGCATTATCCAAGGTACTGAGCTTCAGATGTTACTGTTGACGGCCCTATTTCTCAGCGGCCTCTTCGAACCGAACAGGCAACAACAACTCGAACGCGACGCACAGCGTATCCGAGAGAATATCCATAGGGACCTGGTCGAGTCCGCGCTGAAACAGCACATGGACCGGCACCGCACTGCCCGACTGATACGGGACCGGCAAAACCGTATACGTCAACACTGAATTCCAAGCGGCCCCACCCTCCAGCGGGGCCGCTCCCAATCTAGTCTATCCGGTTACCACTCCGGTTTTTCCCCTATTTTTCTGCCTATTACAACTGTTCAGACTCTCGTAACCCCAAGGCCTCCTGAAATTATTCTCGAGAACTTCCCTCGCACAGGGCATTTTTTCGTTACACGTTAGGCCAGCGGCAACCACAACACCGGATTCCTGTCGCTCTCTAGCTGCTGGTAGGGCACCAGGATTTATATGTCGAAATGCCAGCGTATGTAACGTATGAAAAAGCCCGTCCACGGTTTCAATTTCAAATGCGGATTCCGGAACATGCCCGTCATGCCTTCAACGGGCGAAAGATGATCAAGAAAGCGCTTGGGAATATAAGCCGTGCCGAAGCAGAAATGCAGGGTGCCCAGTTGGCTCAGTACTACAAGGCACTATTCAAAAAGCTGAAGAAGTCCTCATCGCCTGGCGAGCCATCATCGTCTCAGCGATCACCCCAGGTGAACTTTCCCTTGGACAGGGAAATAAATGCCAGAATCATCGACACCCACCGCTACCGGCAGGCTGAATCATTTCGAACCAAGTGGTCGGCCTTGTGTGATGCCGCGGATGATGTATGGCAGGCGTTCGAAGCCCAGCTTCAAGACTCTTTGCTTCAGGCACGTCGTGACCTCAGACGGCAATCCCGCGAAACGTTGGATCGAATACTTTCTGAGTTGCAGGCAGAACTGAATATCCAGTTTCACGGCACAGAAAATGACAGGCAATCGCTTGTCCATGACTTCAACGCAGCCCAAATCTCACTTATTGAAGATTTCCTGTCTGCTATCCAGGGAAAAATATCCATCAATGATCTATTCCCTTCCCCCTCATCTCAGATTCCGTTGGTCGAGCTTTGGGGCCATTCTGCCCTTGACACTGTAGAAACCTGGCGATCGCGCGCAATTGAAGCCAGGAGCTTCGTCAATGAGAAGACCTATGACAAATATCTCGCAATCGGCAGGGACCTCAGCCAGGTTTTGACCCGACGCCCAGTCGAGTCAATGACAGAGTCTGATCTGAATGTCCTTCTTACGCTCTGGCGAAGCCAAGGCAACAGGCCGGAAACAATAAAGGGCAAACTGGGACTCTTGAAAACGCTCCTAAAACCTTTTGATGCCGACAGAACATTGCGTGGACTTGTCGATGCTCTCCCAAGCATAAAGGGACAATCAGGTGGCGGCAGAATCCATTTTTCCGAAGGTCAAATGAGAACGTTTTTCGTTTATACCCTAAAATCCGGCTCGGCCCGCAATGACGACAGGATGCTTCTCCTCCTGATGGGGCTACTCGCGACCAGGCTTGAAGAAGTTTACCAGCTCACCTCCGCCGATCTGGAGAGAACCCCTTACGGATGGCTGGTTCGAATCGTGGATTCGGAACAGTCCGGTCATGGCGACAGTGAATTAAAGACTGCTCAGTCCGCCCGACGAATCCCGATCTATACACGAGAACTATTCCCAACTCTGGATAGCTGGTTGAACGAGCGCATCACCGCAGGTGGCTATCTATTCCCCGATGGTAGCAAATCAAAATATGGAATCCGCAGTTCAGCGGCGAGTAAGAGGCTGAATCGCATTCTGCGCAAGTTATTTCCAGCTGACAGAAGGTTGGTCCTACAGTCAACTCGGAATACTGCCACCACTGTCATGCGCCGAGGTGGGACTGATCAACGCGTTCGACGCAGGTTTCTTGGTCATACTGACAACAACATTCATGATCGGCACTATGAAACTGGTGAACTGCTAGATGACCAGGACCTGGATGCGGGCGCACGGCGAATTGCTGAATATCTTCATAGATTACTCGAATTCGAGAACATTAGCGGTATCTAGAAGGACACTCGCCAAGCCCGAATCCAGCGGGCTATATCTTTTACTATTTGTCTGTTCTCGTCTATGAATCAACCGGTCGCTGCAACACAGGCATTAAATCCATCAGCCGATGGAGTCACAGTCGCGGAGTCCTGGCCCCGAAGCCGCTGGTGGGTGAGGCGGTGATGGTGGCGGATCCTGAAGCAAGTTGGGCGGGCTACTCATCCGTATTCGACCGATAAGTTGAAGTAATACCAAACGTCGCTTCCGAGAGGGTCGCCGTTTTTTTGACTCGGCCCCACGCATGTGCGGAGGAGCGGATTTGGTTCGAGGTTCTGCCATCCCCCATATGGGAGAGCTTCCGGTAAAACAGACTGTCCAGCCAACACCATATATGGGGGTTAAAATCCAATTAAAGCGGTACTAGGCCCCATATCTAGGGTTTACAGTAGCACGCGCCTTGCCATATACCAAATGGGATAGTATTGTGGTTTTGCCCGCAGGATTCTGGGGGTATGGATACACGAAGCGCCTGATATGGCAAGGAGAAACAACGATGAGCAGTGATAATGACGAGCACAAGCCAGACCAGAAGCCGTCGCATCCCGAGCAGTCCAACCGCCCGGACGGGCCGCCCGGGCGCACCGGCGACACCCCCCGCAAGAGTCCTCCGAACGTCGGAGGGGAGCGGAGAGTAGGCTGATGTGTTTGAAGGCCCCAGCGGGGCGCTATGAACTGGAGTGGCGGCAACTCGACGAGGCAGGCTATCAACCGACCGTTGTCGACGAGGGGTCAACCAGCGGCATAGTGGTGTGGAAGGTGGCCTTCCCCGACAAGCAGGGGGAGGCCACCTATCCCATTACCATCTACTTCCCCCACAACTATCCGTTCGGAATTCCTGATTTGAAGGCCGACAGAACGTTTCCGGTAGGGCGACACATCGAGAGTCGTCCGGACTCCTACCTGCTTTGCACGCTCGCCGATCCAGGCAACAGCTGGGACGGTGAGGGAGAGACGGTGCGCGACTTGCTGGAGCGGCAGGTACAGCGCGCCCTCGATATCCATCTTGGCCGTATTCCGCCGGAATCGGCAGAAGCCCTCGAGCCGGATCGCCCGGTCTTCCACGTCGAGCATCAGCCCCATACACGCCTACTCGTGCAGGAGACCAATCTGCCTGTCGAGCAGCGATACGGGGCCATCGAGATCGGGTTGACTAGTGCGCAGGATGTAGCGAACCCGCCAATTCGCCTGATCTGCGGGGTATTGCGAACCATTAAAGCCAGCAACGGCGAGCCTATCGCGCGGTTCCATGCACCCAGCGACCGTTGGAAGCCATTCTACGTGGGGGACAAGAACCGTATTCGAGGGCGCTGGGTGCGTCTCCAGGAACTGCCTTCGGATTACTCGGCCGTTGGGCTGCTGAGAGCCGCCGAAGCCGTCTGGCCCGCCGTCCGCACGCCGCACTACCGCGACCGTGATCTGGACGTGCTGGGACTGCTGCTCCCTGAAGAGGTTCAGTATCAGGGCGAGACAATGGAGTCATGGGTCTTTGTAGTCCGCCACCGCCGGGACCGTAAGAAGAAGCAAGGCGGGCCGGGCTTCTCGATGTACACCATGCGCGGAGATCGGTTGACCCGCGAGGAGGCGCAGGCAAGGACACCGCGGCTGACGCCGTTGCAAAACAAGCGGGTCGTCGTGGTTGGCCTCGGCGCCTTAGGCGCGCCGCTGGTGTGGCAGTTAGCCCGTTCCGGTATCGGCGAGCTCCGCTTGGTGGATAATGATCTGGTGGAAATCGGCAACATACCGCGCTGGTTGACTGGCGTGGCCGCTGTCGGCAATCCCAAAACTCACTGGCTCGTTGACTACGTACTCGAAAATTTTCCCTTCACCCATGCGACCCCCTACCACTGTAAGGTTGGGGGCAGTCAGCCCGGGGCGGCCGCTCAACTCGAAGAAGCCTTCGAAGGGGCTGATTTGATCATTGACTGCGCAGCCAATCGCGCCGTGAGCCAGTATCTTGCCGAAGAGGCGCAGGCCCGCGCTGTCCCCTACCTCTGGGCCTATGCGACACCCGGCGCGTGGGGCGGAAATGTCGGACGTGTGGTGCCCGACGTCACCGAAGGGTGCTGGTACTGCGCGGAGTGGGCCAAAGCGCTCGCCGCAGGTGAGCTCGCAGAAACGGCGCAGGGCTATAAGATATCGCGGCCCCCGTCAGAGCCGGATTCGAATGTGCAATCAAAAGGGTGCTTTCACCCCACATTCTCCGGCTCTGGGGTCGATCTTGATTCGGTCAGTAATCTCGCAACGCGCCTGGCGATCGCCACACTATGCCGGGGTGAGCCAGGGGGCTATCCCGATTTTGACTGGAACGTGGCGGTCTTATCCCAATGGGACAAAGAGAAGGGTATCCCTACGGTACCGCAGTGGACCACTTCTCCGCTCGCCCGCCACCCAGAATGTCCCAACCACGCCAGCTAATCACCGACCTGTGGATCCCCCGAGAGCTTGGCCACCAGATCGCGGAGGAGGCCAAACTGTTTCGGGATCGGTGGTTGGAGACCGGTGGGGTCTTGATGGGCTACACCAACTGTAGCTCCGCTGTGGTCACCGCCCTGGTTGGTCCTGGTCCAGATGCGTCCCATAAGCGCAATAGCTTCCGCCCGGACACAATCTATCAGCGCGCTGAAATAGCGGCCCATTTCGAGCGGTCAAGCGGTCTGGACACATACCTGGGGGACTGGCATAGCCATCCGACGGGAGGCGCCGGGCAGAGTTGGACCGATCGACGCATGCTAGCCCGGCTGACGCGGGACTGGACCGACGGCATCGATCCTCACCGGCCCTTGATGCTTATCGTGGCCGAGAACGAGTGGAGGTGCTACTGCGCGAAGACGGAGACCCCGCCGCGCATGCTGCCGAGCACGGCGAATTTCGCCGACGTGATGCTTCGGCTGACGGAAAAAAATTAATGAATGGACTATTAAAGATTCCGAAGTTGAATTCACAATCGGTGCCGGGCCGGGGCTGGCTTTGCAATGGAAGCAGAATGTCCATTTAGGATCACCAGAGGTCCGGTTAGTGCCGTTTCCTGCCAACCCCCTTGATATGATCCACAGCAAAATGCAATCTCGCTTGGACAGAAGGTCCATGGAGGGCACAAGTTTAATGCGCTCCCCATGGCCTACTTTATAACCAGATCCCTATTTTTGGCAATGGAACCGGGAATTCGATCTTCCTGACCGCCTTTACAAGCGCAGGAAGCGGAACCTGGCCGTAACTACGCCCCACTGAAGTTGACGCGTGACCCGTCAGGGCATCGTGCACTTCTTCTGAGATTTCAGCCTCACGACAAAGCGACTTGAAGCTATGACGGAAACTGTGGAACACGACGCTGCGATCCTTAACCCGACACCCCCGCTCATTTCGAAGATATCGTCCGAACCACTTGGAAAAATTTCCAGACCGTCTTCCGTCGTGATCGGGCTCCAGATCCGGGAACAGCCACTGAGGGCCAGCTTCTTCAACCTCCTCGACGTATTCCATAAACCCAGATTCAAACAGTTCAGGGTGCAGAGGAACCGTTCGCCGCGAACTGGTTGTCTTAATGCGTTGGCCTTCGCCCTGATCTGAAATCCGCATCAAAACCCCGTGGATAGGATGAAGAACAATGTCATTCACCCTGAGCTGACAGAGTTCTTCCAGCCGTGCGCCGGTGGCCAAGGCAAGCATAGGGATCCAGAATGCTGCCTCCCCTGCTCCGCCTTGGTCGCGACGGCCGTCCCGGTAAACCGGAGAGGTAAAGATCTGCTCCAACTCCTCATTGGAAAAAGCTCGCCGTCGAACGGGTTCAACCTTCGGACGAGGCACTCGGATGCCCTTCGCCACGTTGGTCTCTAATTTACCGGCATCTACCGCGTTCTGTAACAGGGTGGCGATGAAACCCAGTTTCTTGCGGACCGTAGCACGAACCAGTTTCTTCGCTAGTAGGATGTCTCGATACTTCATCATGTCCTGGCGTGAGATCTCGGTCGGCAATTTTGGCACTATCCCCTTGAATTCCTTAATTGTTGATGTCATCTCCTTATCGGTACTGGGGCTGCAATTCGGGTGCAGATCACGCCAATACGTCATCAGATCATCCAGAGTGGACTCACTCGCCGCTTGCCGCACCGTAATGGGGGCGGACCCAGCCACGCCCTCTGATCGGCCTGCTTCCACGACCTCCAGATACGGCGGCTGTGGCACGGCCGGCTCAGGGTTGACTGTTGCGACGGGATTCTCAGCTGGGGATGGCGTGTCACTCCTGACTTGATTCACACGTTCAGCAGAGAAACGGGCCAGCCATTGCCCCGCCAGCTGGTAAGCAAGCGACTGAGCCAGTGCGCGGTCAGAAGTATTCAGGTTCTGCCGGATCAGCTGACCGTAACGATGAGTCAGATTTCGAGGTACGCGGATCTGGAACCAAAAGGCGCCGTGATGATGGATCATGTATGACATCGCAGTATCTCCTGTCGTTGTTCGAGACACTGCGGGTGTTGCCCTCGATATCACCGGCCTGTAACACCAATTTCAGGCCGTCAGATACAGAACACCCCAAGTTACTGAGCAACTTGGGGTGTTCTGGTGTTACTGGCGGAGAGAGAGGGATTCGAACCCTCGATGGAGCTTTTAACCCCATACTCCCTTAGCAGGGGAGCGCCTTCAGCCGCTCGGCCATCTCTCCGGGTTGGAAGATGCGTAGGATACCGGCGCGGCCGGCCAAGGTAAAGTATGCAGCTCTGGAATCAAGGGCTTCTGGATCAGTCACCCTTGGCGGTGGCGACGGGTTCCTCGCCGTTTTCCTTCTGGATGCGCTCGTAGATCTCCTCGCGGTGAACGGCGACATCCTTGGGCGCATTCACCCCGATCCGAACCTGATTACCCTTCACCCCCAGAACGGTCACGGTCACTTCGTCACCGATCATCAGGGTTTCGCCAACCCGGCGAGTCAGAATCAACATGTGTTATCTCCTTAACACTTTCAATTGCGAGCAACTCAAAAGAACCCGGTACAGCCGATTGCGCCAACATCCCACTGGCACATGCGCGACTGCACACACTCTATGTCGGCACGGGCATCGGAAACTATAGTCAATTTTCCGTCCCCGGCCATTTATGGATTTCTATTTATTTCAGTATGTTGGCAGTCCAACCGCTGGGCGGCGGCATTATTCCCCGGCTCAGCCCGCGGCCGGGGCCTCGAGTTGGAAGGCATCGTGCAGTGCACGCACCCCCAGTTCGAGGTATTTTTCGTCCACCACCACCGAAATCTTGATCTCCGAGGTCGAGATCATGCGTATATTGATGCCCTCGTTGGCCAGGGTCTCGAACATGGTGGAGGCGATGCCGGCATGCGAGCGCATGCCCACACCCACCAGGGAGAGCTTGACGATCTTGTCGTCGCCGGAGACCTCGCGCGCCCCCATCTCACCGGCGGTGCGGCGGACCACCTCGATGGCGCGGTCATAGTCGTTGCGGTGCACGGTGAAGGTGAAGTCGGTGGTCGCGCCGTCCGGGGCCATGTTCTGCACGATCATGTCCACCTCGATGTTGGCCGCGGCCACCGGGCCGAGCAGCTTGTGCGCCACGCCGGGCTGGTCGGGCACGCCCAGCACCGTGATCTTGGCCTCGTCGCGATTGAAGGCGATGCCGGAAATCAGGGCGTTTTCCATGGTGTCATCCTCGTAGGTGATCAGGGTCCCGGGGCCCTCCTGGAAGGAGGACAGGACCCGCAGCGGAACATTGTACTTGCCGGCGAACTCGACCGAGCGGATCTGCAATACCTTGGAGCCGAGGCTGGCCATTTCCAGCATCTCCTCGAAGGTGATGCGTTCCAGTCGGCGGGCGTTGGGCACCACGCGCGGGTCGGTGGTGTAGACGCCGTCGACATCGGTGAAGATCTGGCATTCGTCGGCCTTGAGGGCAGCGGCCAGGGCCACGGCGGTGGTGTCCGAGCCGCCCCGGCCCAGGGTGGTGATGTTGCCCTGCTCGTCCACGCCCTGGAAGCCGGCCACCACCACCACCTTGCCTTCCTTCAGGTCCTGCTGGATGCGGCTGCCGTCGATGTCCTGGATGCGCGCCTTGCAGTGGGCATTGTCGGTCAGGATATGGACCTGGCTGCCGGTATAGGACTTGGCCGGGCATCCGCGCTTCTGCAGCGCCATGCTGAGCAGGGCGATGGTGACCTGCTCACCGGTGGACAGCAGCACGTCCATCTCGCGCGGCGGCGGCGCCTCGCTCAGGGCGCGGGCCAGGCCGATGAGACGGTCGGTCTCGCCGCTCATGGCCGAGACCACCACCACCACGTCATCGCCGTTGTCGCGGTATTGCTTGATCTTGGCGGCGACGGCTTCGATGCGCTCGGGGCTGCCGACCGAGGTGCCGCCGAATTTCTGTACCAGCAGTGCCATTCACTCGTTCCGATTGTTATGCGGCGGGAAGCCTGATTACCCCCTCTCCCCCGTGGGGGAGAGGGTTGGGGTGAGGGGGGAGGCGGATAACCCTACACCCTCACCCCTGCCCCTCCTCTCCCGGAGGGAGAGGGGAATGAGGTGTTCCGGCCCGCCGGGGTCGCGAAAGGCGAGAATTAAACTACAAATCGCGGCGGGATGAAACGCCCAGCGGGATTTTCGACATGATTTTCAGTACCTAGGCCGGGATAAGCGCAGCGTTCCCGGCAATCATCAGTGGGCGTGCCGGAAACGGGCCTGCGGCCCTTATTCCGGCCTACGGGCTGCACACTCCGGGATCAGGCAGTCTGGCTCTCGGACAGCGCCGAGCGCACCCACTCGGGCACCGAAGCCAGCGCCGCGTCCAGATGCTCGGGCTGGCTGCCGCCGGCCTGGGCCATGTCGGGCCGGCCGCCGCCCTTGCCGCCGACCTGCCGGGCCACGTGATTGACCAGTTCGCCGGCCTTGATGCGCCCGGTCTCGGCCCTGGTCACACCGGCGGCCAGGCTGATCTTGTCATCATTGACCGCAGCCAGCACGATGGCCGCTGCCCCCAGTTTGTTCTTGAGCTGGTCCAGGGTATCGCGCAGCGATTTGGGATCGGCACCGTCCAGGCGGGCAGCCAGCACCTGGATGCCCTCGACCTCCACCGCCTGGCTGGCAAGATCACCGCCACGGCTGCTGGCCAGCTTGCTCTTGAGCTGCTCCAGTTCCTTCTCCAGCTGGCGGTTCTTCTCCAGCAACTGCTGCACCCGGGACTCGGCATCCTGACTGCTGCCCTTGACCAGGCGGGCAATGCGGTTCAGCGACTGCTCGGTCTGCTCGACCCAGGCCAGGGCACGGTCGCCGGTGACCGCCTCGATGCGGCGCACGCCGGAAGCGATGCCGGTCTCGCTGATGATCTTGAACAGGCCGATGTCGCCGACCCGCTCGACATGGGTGCCGCCGCACAATTCGACCGAGAAGTCGCCCATGCTCAGCACCCGGACCTGATCGCCGTACTTCTCGCCGAACAGGGCCATGGCCCCGGCCTGCATGGCGGCGTCGATGTCCATGATGCGGGTGTCCACCGGCACGTTGCGGCGGATCTGGTCATTCACCATGTTCTCGATGCGCTGCAGCTCCTCGGACGTGATTGCCTGGGGGTGGGAGAAATCGAAGCGCAGCCGCTCGGGCTCGACCAGCGAGCCCTTCTGCTGCACATGCTCGCCCAGCACCCGGCGCAGGGCGGCGTGCAGCAGGTGGGTGGCGGAATGATTCAGCCGGGTGGCCTGGCGGCGTTCGGCGTCGACCCGGGCCTCGACCTGCTCGCCCAGCTTCAGTTCGCCGGATTCCAGCCTGCCGATATGGGCATGCGCGCCGGTGCCGCGCTTCTGGGTGTCGTTGACGGTGAAGCGGGCGCCTGCGGTCTCCAGGGTGCCGCTGTCGCCCACCTGGCCACCGCTCTCGGCATAGAAGGGGGTGTTGTCCAGCACCACAATGCCCTCGTCCCCGGCCTGCAGCACCTCGACCGGCTCGGCGCCGCGGAACAGGGCGACGATCCTGCCCCGGTCGATCAGGTGCTCGTAACCGGTGAATTCGCTGCTGCACTGGACGTCGATGTCGGTGGAGTAGTCGGCACCGAACTGGCTGGCGGCGCGGGCGCGCTGGCGCTGGGCGGCCATTTCGCGCTCGAAGCCTTCCATGTCCAGGGTGAGATCGCGCTCGCGGGCGATGTCGGCGGTCAGATCCACCGGGAAGCCGTAGGTGTCGTAGAGCTTGAACACCGTCTCGCCGGGGATCTCCTTACCCGAAAGCTCGGCGATGTCGGCCTCCAGGATCTTCATGCCCTGGTCCAGGGTCTCGGCGAAGCGTTCCTCTTCCTGTTTCAGCACCCGCTCGACCTGGGCCTGGGCCTTGGTGAGCTCCGGATAGGCCTCGCCCATCTCGGCGACCAGCGGCGCGACGAGTTTATGGAAGAAGATGTCATCGGCGCCGAGGCGATAGCCGTGGCGCACGGCGCGGCGCACGATGCGGCGCAGCACATAGCCGCGGCCCTCGTTGGAGGGTAGCACGCCGTCGGTAATCAGGAAGGCGCAGGAGCGGATGTGATCGGCGATCACCCGCAGCGAACTCTGGCCCTCGTCCTTCACCCCGACCACCCCGGCGGCGGCCTGGATCAGGTTGCGGAACAGGTCGATCTCGTAGTTGCTGTGCACGCCCTGCAGCACGGCGGCCAGCCGCTCCAGGCCCATGCCGGTGTCCACCGAGGGCTTGGGCAGCGGGCTCATGTTGCCGTCCTTGTCCCGGTTGTACTGCATGAACACCAGGTTCCAGATCTCGATGTAGCGGTCGCCGTCCTCCTCGGGGGTGCCGGGCGGGCCGCCTGCGACCCCGGGGCCGTGGTCGTAGAAGATCTCGGTGCAGGGGCCGCAGGGGCCGGTGTCGCCCATGGACCAGAAGTTGTCGCTTTCGTAGCGGGCCCCGCCGGGCTTGTCACCGATACGGGTGAAGCGCTCGGGGTCGACACCGATGTCGTTCAGCCAGATGTCGGCGGCCTCGTCGTCGTCCTCGTAGACGGTCACCCACAGCTTCTCCGCCGGAAGGCCGGCGGTCTGCGTCAGGAACTCCCAGGCGTACTCGATGGCCTCGCGCTTGAAGTAGTCGCCGAAGCTGAAGTTGCCCAGCATTTCGAAGAAGGTGTGATGACGGGCGGTGTAGCCGACGTTCTCCAGGTCGTTGTGCTTGCCGCCGGCGCGCACGCAGCGTTGGGCGCTGGCCGCGCGGGAATAGCTGCGGGTCTCCTTGCCGACGAAGACGTCCTTGAACTGGACCATGCCGGCATTGGTGAACAGCAGGGTCGGGTCATTGGCCGGCACGAGCGGGCTCGACGGCACGACCTCGTGGCCGCGGCTGCGGAAGAATTCCAGAAACAGTGTGCGGATGTCCGCGCTTGTCTTCATGCCGTCAACTCTACGTCAGATACTCCCCTCTCCCGCTGGCGGGAGAGGGGCCGGGGGTGAGGGCTGTATGCACTCCCCCCCCCCCCCCCCCCCCCCCCCC
>PABE01000019.1 GCA_002702725.1 Porticoccaceae bacterium | reverse complement strand
CAATCTGTTTATCATCAATCTGGCGGTGTTTCTCGCCGCTTCACTGGTCGGCGGCTTCGGCCAGCATATTCTTACCCTTGTCACCGCTCGCGTTTTTCAGGGCGCCGCCATGGGCTTTATCAGCGTGCTGGCGCTCATGGGACTGTATGCGGCCTACCCGATCGAACACCGGGGCAGAGCGGGTGCCCTGTTCGGCTTGGGGATGGCGCTGGCGCCGACCACGGGGCCAACCCTTTCCGGCATTATTATCGAGATCTGGGGCTGGCGCGCCATTTTCTTCGTGCCCATGGCCATGGCGCTGCTCTCGCTCTTCCTCAGCTGGCGATTGCTGCCCCGCCATGAGAAGACGCCGACATCCTCAAAGCCCTTCGACTGGCTGGGCTTTTTCCTGGTGGTGGCTTTTCTGATCACCCTGTTCGGCGGCGCAAGCTGGCTGCAACAACGGCAGTGGCCGCCGCTGCTTTCAATCTTTACTCTGTTACTGCTCGCGGTATTGCTGGTATGGCTGGTGATGATCGAGCGCCGGCGAGAACACGCCCTGCTGGCCGTTAATCTGTTCCGGTACCCGGTGTTTAACGCCTCCGCCTGGGTGGCCCTGGTGTACGGCGTCGGCCTGTGGGGTTCGGGCTATCTGATCGCCCTTTATCTTCAGGACGGTGTCGGTCTCAGCGCTTTTGTCACCGGAATGGTCATGCTCCCTTCCGGGCTGGCCCTTTGTCTGCTTCTGCCCCTCGGTGGGCGCCTCATTGACACCTATCCGGCACACCGGGTGGTCACCCTGGGGCTGGTTTTCTCCGCCAGTGCGTTTATCGGTCTGGGTTTCGGCTCGGCGGCGACACCGCTGATGGTGTTTGCCGCGCTGATTACCCTGAGTCGGGGCCTGGGGCTGGGCATTATGATCCCGGGGCTTGATGCCACCGCCACCCGGGCGCTGCCGGCGGCACTGATGAACGAGGGCATCGCGACAATGAACTTTCTGCGTCAGCTGGGCGGCGCCATGAGCCCCACCATCATCATGCTGATTTACGAATGGCGGCTCGGGGTCAACAACGCCGCCAGTACGGAGACAGACCTGTCCGCGGCGATGCTGAGCTACCAGCAGACCGCGACGGGCCTTGGGCTGATTTTCCTGCTGGCGATTTTCCCGGCAATGAAAATGCGGCTTTCCACCGCCCCGGCCTGAACCGGATTCACGACATGGGCAGTTGCGCCATCCGTTGCCCGGCATTCCAGCCGCCGTCGACAACGAACTCCGAACCGGTGCAGTAACTGGACTCATCCGAGGCCAGGAAAAGGCTCATGTTGGCCACTTCGATGGGACGGCCTATGCGTTTGAGGGGCACCTCCTGGTACATGGCATCGTCCGCCTCGGACGGCTCACTGGTGGTCGCTCCCCCCATAGGTGTGTGGATTCCGCCCGGATGCACGCTATTGACGCGAATACCCAGGGGACCCAGTTCGATGGCCGCCGCCTTGGTCATCCCCCGCACCGCCCACTTGGTACTGGAGTAGGCGATAAGTCCGTTCTTTGACTGCAATCCTTCCAGGGAGGAAATATTGATAATGGATCCCGCCCCCTGGCCTTTCATAACATCAAGTACCGCCTTGATACCGAGAAAAGGGCCAACCTGGTTTACGGCAATCACTTTCTGGTAGTCCGCCGCGGTAGTGTCACGGACCGAGGCGATATGGAGAATACCGGCGTTGTTGACCAAAACGTCAACGCGGCCAAATTCGGCCACCGCAAAGTCGACAACCCGGGTCCAGTTTTCTTCGCTGGTCACATCCAGATGCTGATAGCGACAGCGTTCACCCAGGCTGTCTGCAAGCCGTTGGCCCGGCTCGTCCAGTACATCGCCAATCACAACATTGGCGCCCTGTTCAACAAACAAACGCACCGTCGCTTCGCCCATGCCTCGGGCACCACCGGTGATAATCGCCACCCTGTTCGACAAACGATCCATGATCCTGATTTCCTTCTGTTAGCGTTATTGATTGTGAAATGCGTCGGTTTTACCGGGGTCAACCGTTGTCCGGTATGGCCGCGAACATCGCTTCCCCTTCGGGATCGAGCCACATGTATTCCACATAGTGACCAAGGGTTTTTCGCTCATCAAGATAAACGTAAGACGTCGGACCGGATATATTTTCAATCGCAATCGGATGGCGCGTCTCGTCCAGGGAACGACGAAAACTTTGCCATTCGCCCTCGGAATAAAGCCGGCAGGCAACATGATGGAAAACCAGTTCGAAGCCGGCTCCGGTCAATACTTCCGAATAGCGCCGACTGCCGTCGTCTATGGGCTGGATCAGCTCAATCTGGTTATTGTTTACATTGGCAAAGGCCAGGCGCAGCACATTGGTAACGGGCTTTCCGTCGGAGTAAACATCACCGGAAATCGGCTCTGGTAATGTCAGGAAACGGTTGACACCATACTGGCTGGAAAAGCGTTCAATCGCCTGCTCAATATCGTTGGTAACATAGCCCATTTGAAACAGGCCTTGAAAATAGTGCTTGTAAAGTGGCGTAGTCATGGCGGGTACCTTTTTCGTTCACGATACTGGAAAAATGGTCGGGCTAAAAGACTACCGTTTGTCACGAAAGCAAAGAGGGAACCTGCCGTTTTGAAACTCTGCCCAGAGTGGATTTCGCGGAGTCTCAAAAACGCGTCCAGTCAGTTTTTGTTCGGGCATCTTGAGATAATTCAGGGCAAAAAAAACCGCCCGGGTGGGCGGCAAACCTGCTTCGAAATCAGTCCCGGGCGCCTTCCAGCAGGCCCTTGAGATTACTGTGCATAATGAGTTTCTTATCCGCATCGCTGACAGTAGCAATATCGTCCAGGAAATTGAGGGGCTTCTTGAGTCCCTCGGGATGCGGCCAGTCACTGCCAAACAAGACCCGGTTGGCGCCAATCAGGTCGATTACTTTTTCGACCGGATCCTCGTAAAACGGCGCGATAAAAACGTGCTCCCGGAAGTTTTCGATGGGGTCGCGGGCGAACGCCTGGGGCATTTTGTGATAGGTATGTTCAATGCGCTTCATTAGCGGCTCGAGCCAGGAGGAACCGCATTCCAGAACCGCAATCCGAACACCGGGGAAGCGATCGAACACGCCGTGACACAACAGGGCAGCCAGGGTGTCGGAGATGGCCCGGCCCATCCAGTCGAGAATTTCGTTGAACGGATCTTTTTCGAAGGGGCGGAATTCCCCCTGGCCACCCTCGGTCCACCACCGGTAAATGCGATCGTATCCGGAATCAGACACGTGGTGGATGACGAAAATGCCCGAGTCCTCGATGCGCTTCCAGAATGGGTCGAACTCCTTGAACGCATGTGAACGACTGCCCTTCAGTCCCGCCACCGGGGCCGGACGAATCAGAACGGAACGGGCCCCCGCTTCAATGAGGAAATCGAGCTCCTTGCAGGCGGCATCGACATCCGACAGGTTGATGGCGCCGGTCGGGAACTGGCGGCCATTGCCAAACCCGTATTCCTCGGCCACCCACAGGTTAAGGGAGTGAAAAAGTGCCTGCATGGTTTCCGGTTTGTGGGCAAGGCGTTCCTCAACCACTGACGCAAGGGTGGGCAACAGAATCGCCGCGTGCAGTCCCTCCCGATCCATCATGGCGAGGTGAGCAGGGCCGCTGTGGAATTCGGCGCGGGTCGGTACCGGCTTGCCACCGTATTCCCTCAGCGAAAGGCCCTCTGGATTATCGCCCCGGTACCAGCCTTCGTGGGAGCCGACATCGGCCACCACCTCAAAGGTGGGGTTGGGGATGTAATCGGAAATCTGTCCGGCTACCGCCAGCTTGGTGCGCCCGTTGATCTGGACGTACTGAAAATCCCGGCTGAACTGCTTGGGCAGATGGCGTAAAAAGGCCTCGGGGGGTTCGTAATAGTGGTGGTCGGCATCGTAGACCGGATAGTCGAGTGAGGCTGTCATGGTAGCTCCTAACGGCCAGGCCGTTAATCAACGTCTGTTATCTGGATAGGCCAGCAGACTGTACATTTTGTTACAGATTGCCGAGCCGGACATCGAAAAACTAACAAACCGCCAGTTATTAGTCAATAGCCCGACCTCCGCCGACAGCGTCAGGGAAGGACGGATTGATTTATGTCAAATGCCAGTGGCCACGGGGATCGGGAAGGAATTACCAGGCGGAACGGTGCTCCCCGCCGTCGAAGGGAATCCAGTTGCCGGTCAGAAAGCCGCCGTACTCAGAGGCGAGGAATGCAATCAATGCCCCCTCTTCCCGTGGCTTGCCGAATCGGCCAACGGGAATGCCGATATTTTCCTGTACCCAGCGGACCATATTGTCCTCGCCGATGTTCAGATCCCGGGCAAACTTTTCCACGGCCTCAGTGGCAATCCAGCCGGTACCAATGGTGTTGACAGTGATACCGAACGCACCCAGTTCGTTGGCCAGCGTCTTGTTGAGCAACACCACCGGAGCCCGGGCCACATTATGCAACAGATGCTCCAGTGCCCTGGGCGGCTCCCGTGCGGCACAGGAACCGATATTGATGAGGCGGCCCCAGCGCTTCGCTTTCATGGCGGGTACCACTTCTCGGGTCAGGCGAATCACGCTGAGGGTAAAATCATTGAACGCCGCCAGATAGTCTTCGTCCGTGAGAGTGTCGAATGTTCCCTCGCCATCGCCGCCGCCCTGGCCAATATGGACATTGCTGACGACAATATCGGGCATGTCGAAGGTATCCCGGGTAAATGTCACGGCCCGCTGAATATCTGCCTTGTCCGTCATATCGGCCACAACCCCGGCCACCTGTGCACCAGCTGATTTCAGGGAATCGACGGCGCTATTGAGCGCGTCCGGTGACCGTCCGGCAATGACCACACGGCAGCCCTCTTCGGCGAAAATATCCGCCGCCGCCCGGACCGATGCCCCGGCTCCCGCCGGAGACCAGGGCGACCTTGTCTCTTATACCCAGATCCATTATCGCGCCCCCTTGGGCTGTCGGAATTTCCCGTCCACGGCCGCTACATCACCTCCGCCACCAGTTCGGCTGTACCGAGGTCTGCATAGGCAGTCGACAGTCTCAGCAGGTTGACGGTATTGATTTCCCAGCCGTAGTTGACCACCGAAGTGGTCAGCCAGCCGATATAGACACCCCATATCAGCGTGCGCCGGTACTCGTCCCAGGCGCTGGCAAAGGACGGCGGCTCATCGACCCCGGCCTGCTTCAGCCGCTGCAGGTAATAGCGAAGCAGATCCTGCTCGTTTCCGCGTCTCTGGTCGATGGTCAGTGCCGTGGTGATCAGGTAATTGATATCGTGCATGCAGTATCCCCGTACCATCAGCTGCCAGTCCAGCAGGCCGGCCCGGCCGTCCGGTAGCAGGTAGATGTTGCCGATATGGCTGTCCCCGTGCAGCAGCGTCTGGGGCAGGGTCGCCTGGTGACGCTGCATGGCGACCATGCCGGCCAGCAATTCATCGGCGGTGGTCGCCAGTTTCGAGAGCAATTCCTGCTTGAACGGATTGACGGCGATTTCCTGTTCTATGGCCGCCGGCACCTGACCGATCATGAAATCGTTGAGGGTACCGGACACATGGGTCTCTAGACCGGCCAGGTCAGTGCCAAAACGCGGACTCTGCCAATAGCGGGCGTGGAGACGGGCGAGCACGTCCAGGGCATTTTTGACTACCTCGATGCCAACATTACTGAGGGCGTTGGGAAAGCTGACCCCTCGCTCGGTGAGATCCTCGAGCAGCAGGGCAAACCGGTAGGTGGCCGGATCATAGACCGCGGCCAGACAGAGCGGCACCTCAATGTTCTGCTCAGCTTGCAGCTCCCGGTAAAAGCGCACTTCGTTGGCATACAGGGGCCAGGGCAGAAACTCAAGGTCATAGGCCATTTTGTAAACCACCCGCGTGGGCAACCCCCGCCCGGTCCCGGCACGGTAGCGCAATGACAGTGTTGCCCTGGCGGAAGTGGACACCATTCCGTCACCGTATTGCATGGCCTTGAGGACCTCTACCTGTTCGACCACAGCACCGGGGTGCTGCTCCTGAATCAGCGTGGTCAGAAACGTCGGAGTGAGTTCATCTGCGCGGACGGGAATCGAAATCATGGACGGTCTCCCGCACCGCTTTCGCGGGTCGATGCCAGCACCTTGTCGAGATCCGGCATGGGTGACATGCTGGAGCCACCATCCACCAGCAGGTGAGTGCCGGTGATATAGGCCGCGGCGTCGGACGCCATGAAAAGTACGGCGTTGGCCACATCGCGGGCCGTGCCCGGGCGCGGAATCGGGTAGGTACTGGTCAGCGCCTGGGCGACCTCTTCACTGATCATGGTCAACAATCGGTCGGTGGCAGTGAACCCCGGATCAACGGTATTTACCAGAATATTGTGCTTGCCGAACTCCATCGCCATCCCACGGGCAAACTCGTTCATGTACGACTTTGTGGCGGAATAGCAGATATTGCCCGGCAGGTACTGGCGGTTCACCGAGCCGGAGGAGATAAAGATCAGTCGCCCCTTGTCCGGGGCTTTGGAAAGGTGTGGCGCCACGTCCCTCGCCAACCAGAAAAGCGCGTGGATATTGCTTTGCAACAGGTCATTGAAATCCTCTTCGGGCATGTCGAGGATCTCCCCCTGCACCCAGTGGGCAGCACAGTGCACCACCACGTCGAGGCGGCCGTAATGGGCCACCCCCTGCTCCACCATCTGCTTCATGGCCAGGCGATCGGCGTTATCCGCCATGACCGGGAAGGCATCCCCTCCCGCTGCGCGGATACGGTCCACCGTTTCCTGGCCCCGCTCGGCACTGCGGGCGCTGACAATCACTTTGGCGCCCCGTTCACTGAACGCCTCGGCGATACCACGGCCCATACCGCGACCGGCGCCCGTGACCAGTACCACTTTGTCGGCGAATGATTCAGACATTCCGTACTCCTCTTATCGTTATTTTCCCCGCCAGGGGGTTCAGCATGAGGGTTTCAGCGAACACATTGACGCTCTTTGAACGTCAGTGGCCATTGACCTCACGCGCCCGGTGTTTGGCCCGAATAAACGCACTGTGGGGCACGTGGATCAGCTCGGCCACCTGGCGGATCGTGGCTTCTTCCAGCGCGTCGATCATGCCATCGGCATAGGCCATTCGCCAGAGCCACTCGATCAGCTGGTTTTTCTCCTGTTGATCGCAGTGGCCGTTGATGTCAGTGGTAAATTCAAACAGCGAGGTCGCGTGGTCGACCTCTTCCCGCGCCCGTTCGATCAACTGATCGATGTCCGCTTCCGCCAGACCGAGACGGTCGCGCAGGGCGCTTCGAAGAACCTTGCCTTCCGCATCATCGAGATGGCCGTCAATGGCCATCACTTCGACCAGCAACGCCGCTGTAACCAGGCGCAAGCGGGCCTCTGAAGCCTCCGGCGTCGGTGCGTCATCGGCCATTTGCTCACGGATAAAACTCACCAGGGATTTAATCAATCATCACTCCTTACCCGACCATCGGGTGACATCCAACCGCCACCAGGGGATGTTGAGTTTCCAGTATTTGAGAGACAAATTCACCCTTTCAACGCCCGTCTCCCAATCCGCCTGATGGCAGTTTGCCAGAGAATAAAGCATTAGCGGCAATTTGCGTTGACAGAACAGAAGGAGTTTTGTTTCATCTAAAATTGACAAAGTGTTACCTTTGTTGACAACTGAAGAGTCAGGCTCTGGCTTGCGAATTTCAGGACATTAACCAGTTCGATAACGATTAAAAAGGACGATAACCATGTCTGTTTCCATACCGGTAAAGCGATTGTTACTCGCGGCCTCAGTCGCAGGCGCACTGTCTGTGCCCGCTCTGGCCCAGGACGGTGACTCAGGGACCCCCGCGGCCACCACCGCTATTGAAGAAATCATCGTTACCGCGCGACGTCGGCAGGAAAGTGCCCAGGACATTCCCGTCGCGGTCAATGCCTTTGACCCCAATGCCATATACCGACAGAACATCGGAGAAATTAAAGACCTGACCCAAAACGTACCAGGGATCAACTTTACCGCCTCGGGGGGTGCCAACAATACGGTATACAGTATCCGCGGTCGTTCCCGGGGGGTATTCGGCAACGCGCTTCCCGCCGTCACAGCCTATGTGAACGAAGTGCCGCTGAATACCTGGGGCGGCAGTGTGCCCACCTATGACATGGCGTCCCTCGAAGTGCTCAAGGGGCCACAGGGTACCCTCTTCGGGCGCAACAGTACCGCCGGCGCGGTGCTTGCCACCACGGCGAGACCGGAGTATGAATTCAGCGGCTATGTGCTGGGCAAGATCGGTGACTACGACACCCGCTTTATCGAGGGCGCGGTCAATATTCCCATTGTCCAGGACAAGGTCGCCCTGCGGCTCGCCGGCCAGATCGACAAACGGGACGGCTACACCAAAAACATGATCGGCGTCGGCTCAGATGATTACGACGATCACAACCGGGATAGCTTCCGGGCCTCGCTGCTCATAGAGCCCACTGAAAACTTCAGTAACCTGACCGTCTATGAACAGAACAACTACGACGAGATGGGTCTGGGTATTATTCCTGTCGGCTATACCCCTGGCACCGGGGCCCTTCCATTCGTCCCCTGGTACAGCGGTGGCCCCTTTGATCCCACCGGCGTGGATGGCATTCCCAGTGGCTTTATCGTTACCGCACCGGATTTCTCGTCGATTGCGCCCTGCGGCGGCGATCCCAGCTGTGATATCGGGGCATTGATGGAGCGTCAGAGAGAAGGTGGTGTCCGCCGCGCCTGGCACGACCAGCTCAATACCCTGGAAACGGACCTGGATTCCTGGAGCAATACCACCACCTGGGAACTGGGGTCGATCACTCTGAGAAATATCATCGGCTATCGGAAAGTGTGGACGCAGACCATCACCGACATTGACGGCACCGAGTTTCCGATGATCAATACCGACAATATTTTCTCCAATAAACAGTGGACGGAGGAATTCCAGATATCGGGGCAGGCACTGGATGGCGCGCTGGAATATATTGCCGGCGCCTTCTGGTTGAAATCGGAACCCGAGGGCGAGAATCACCTGTTGCTCCAATTGTTCTCCCAAGGTGGCATACCGTTTTCAAACCCTTTCTTTGGCCCCGATCATCCGTTTAACGGCGCCTTTGGCCCGTCGGACTTCTACACCGATGAAAGCAAAGCAGTTTTTGGCCAGGTGTCCTATGACCTGTCTCGCCTGAGCGATTCCCTTGCCGGACTGTCCGTCGATATCGGCGTTCGCTACACCAAGGATACTTCCGAGAACTGCCCGGTACCGGGACGCTCGATCCTCGAACCTATCCCCACCGAGTCCGATTGTGACGAACGCATCAGCGCCGACTTCAACAAGACCACCTATAACCTGGGCTTGAATTATCAACTCAGTGCCGAGGTGCTGATTTACGGTGTGACCCGGACAGGCTACCGCGCCGGCGGCGTCAACTCGCCGATACTCGGTGGCGCGCTGGAGCCCTTCCAGTCCTACGAGCCCGAGACCGTACAGGACTTCGAACTCGGCCTGAAAAGCGACTGGACGCTGGGTGACATCTACGGTCGCCTGAACCTCGCCCTATACCGGAGCGAATACGAGGATATTCACTATGCGGTACCCACCACCGGTGTCAATCTGGGCGGCGGCGGTGTCGACGGCGACGGCGATCCCTCCAATGACCCCACCGGCGGCCTGTTCTACAGCAACGCCGGCAAGGCCACCGTCGACGGCATTGAAGTGGAACTGATTGCCCAGCTCACCGACGCCATCAAATTCACCTTCGTCGGCTCGAAGATGGACAAGGACTTTGACCGGGACATCACCGCACCGGAAGGCTTCCCCACGGAGATCATCGCCGACGCGGAAGTGGAAGCCTTCATATTCCTGGGTGCGCCGGACTGGAGCTACACCGCCAATGTCGATTACACACTGCCCGTGGATGCCAGCGCCGGCGAGATGATTCTCTCGGCCAAGTACTTCCACATCAGTGACATCCACTACGGTGGCCCGCTGTTCGCCTCCGACTATGAGCTGGTGGACTTCCGTTTCGACTGGTACAGCCTAATGGGCACCAGCCTCGATGCGGCGCTGTATGTCACCAACGCCTTTGACGAGGAGGCGCTGGTCGGACCATCAAACTCCAATGCGGGCATCGGCGTCGGTTCAGGCTTTTATAATCCACCGCGCATGTGGGGTGCTTCAGTGCGTTACAACTTCTAGTGCCGACAACCCTGCGCTACACCCTAAAGGCCTCTTCGGAGGCCTTTTTTCTCCGACTGGTCCCGGTTACCCGCCGGGATCACAATGAATAACCGACAGATGGGAGAAAACCAGTGACATTCCAGCCGTTTGCAGGGGAAATCCCCGACCATGTGCCACCCGAACTGGTGCGCAATTTTCCCATGCGCCTGGGTTTGACCACCACGGAAAACCCCTACACCACGGTAATCCCGGAGATTCACCGGATGCCCCCTGTTTTCTGGGCACCCGACGCTCACCTCGGCATGGCGCCGGCGTGGATTTTCCGGCGAGCCCGGGAACAGACCCGAATTTTTCTCGACACCGAACACTTTTCCAGCAGAAACCTTGCACCCTTTTCGGCGCTGGTGGGGGGAAACTGGAAAATGCTGCCCCTGGAGGCAGACCCGCCGGAGCATATGCGCTATCGCATGCTGCTGGCGCCGCTGTTGACCCCGAAAAAAGTCGCCGCCATGAACGATCGGGTACGCCAGCACGCCCGTCACTATATCGACAAGTTCAAGGACAATGGCGAATGCGAATTCATCGGCGAATTTGCCGCCCGCTTCCCCATCGCGGTTTTTCTCGAGCTGTTTGGACTGCCCATTGAGGAAGTGGAGCAATTCCTTATCTGGGAAGACAATCTCCTCCACGAACAGGATCTCGACACCATTGCCCGGGCGGTGACGGCGGTACAAACCTACATCATGCAGGTGGTGGAAAAGCGGCGCCGCGAACCCAGGGACGACCTGATCAGCTACTTTACCCATACGGAAGTGGATGGGCGAAAACCCACGGACGATGAAATATGGGGCACCTGTTTCACCCTTTATACCGGTGGACTGGACACTGTCACCAATAGCCTGGGGTGGCACTTTCGGCACCTCGCCAGCCATCCCGATCACCAACAACAGTTGCGGGACAACCCGGCACTGATAGTACCGGCGGTGGAGGAGTTACTGCGCGCCTATTCCATCGCCACCATCAACCGGACCTGCGTCAAACCGGTAACCGTCGGTGGCATCGAATTGCGCGAGGGGGACCGGGTAATGCTGGCCACGCCATTGGGCAGCAATGATCCGGACGCCTACGACAACCCCCAGGAAGTGCGCTTCGACCGGGAACCACGGCATCTGGCCTTCGGCTCCGGGGTACACAACTGCGTGGGGCTGCGACTTGCACGCCGGGAACTGCATATCGCCATCGAAGAAATCCTGGGCGCAATCCCGAGCTTCCGGATCAAACCGGGTGCCGAAGTCGTCGCCAACCTTGGCTCTGTGCTTTCCCAACAGAGTCTGCCATTGGTCTGGTAATCATTTTCAGTGCCGCTGAACCGAGCGGGCCCGATCTGCAGGGCTGTGTAGCCCAGGGCACCTCAGGCCAGTGCACCCGGGAAAATACCCTCAACTGCCGTGGTACAAACACCAGCGGCCATCCGGTGCCCGGTACCAGCCGGAGGCGGCGGTGGCCCCGGCGTCCACCGGGACGGTCAGACCGTTCAGGTATCCGGCCATATCCGACACCAGAAACGCCACGAGATTGCCGAAGTCCCCGGGGGTTCCCATATGTCCCAGCGGGATATAGCGGTCCCGGGCGGCTTTTTCGGCCTCCAATGCCGCATTGAGCAACGGCGTCAGGCCCTCTGTTTCCAGCATATCCGGCGCCAGGGCGTGGCTGCGGATATTGTGCTCCGCCAGCTCCAGCGCCATGGTCCGGGTAAAGCTTACCAGCGCCGCCTTGCAGGCGGCATAGACCGCATAGCCCGGCGCCGCCCGCAATGCCTCGGTACTGGCGACATTGATAATCACCCCTCCCCGCCGGCCCTCGATCATGGCGGGTACCGCCGCCTGCGTGGTGTGCAGGGCACTCAGCAGATTGAGGCTGATGTGGCGGTCGATACTATTGGCACTCTGTTCCAGGAAGGCCACGGGACGGCCGCCACCGACGTTGTTGATCAGGATATCCAGACGTTCGAAGCGCTCGTTCACCGACGAAACCATAGCCCGAACCTGGGCGATGTCCATCATGTCGGTGTCAATGAAAAAGGCCTTGCGCCCCATATCCCGCAGCTCGGCAACCAGGGCATTACCCGCCTCCGTGTTGCGATCGGCAACCGCGATATCGGCGCCAAACTGCGCCAGTGTCAGGGCCGAGCCTTTCCCCAGACCACCGGCGCCGCCGGTAACCAGGGCCACCCGGCCTGAGAGGTCCATCGGATTTACGGAATGCATACTTTCTCCTAACGACGTTGATTATTGTTTATTGACAGGCCGGGGCCCGTTCACCGGCTCCGTCCCGATCCGCGGGTGTCTAAGCCCAGCATACCAACCTCGCAGCGGAACAGGTCACGCCGGCTTCCGCCGCGAGGCATTGCCATCGGACGACGACGGCACAAAGTGTGTCGACAGACCACCGGCCCCTGTGTAGAATCCATAACTAACATTTTGTCAGCTATAGTAAGCCACGCCAAGCCAGAGGGAGCCCGCGTGAATTTTGAACTGAGTGCCGAAGACCGCGCCTTTCGCGACCAGGTTCGCCAATTTCTCAAGGACAATCTGAGCCCCGATATCGTGCGCCGCGCCCGCACCGAGGTACACCCGCCCAACGAAGAGGACCGGCGCTGGTGGAACAGCGTACTCAACAAACAGGGCTGGGCCGCCCCGAGTTGGCCGAAGGAGTATGGCGGCACCGGCTGGACCCCCGTGCAACGGCACATCTTTGAAATGGAATGCCGCCTGGCCGGTGCCCCGGAACTGCGCTGGCAGGGCCTGCGCCTGATTGGACCGGTGATCTGCGAATTCGGCTCCGACGCCCAGAAAAAGCGCTATCTGCCGCCCATTCTGGAGGGCACCGAGCAATGGGCCCAGGGCTTCTCCGAGCCCGGTGCCGGCTCGGACCTCGCCTCCCTGAAAACCACCGCGCTGCTCGACGGCGAGCACTACATGGTCAACGGGCAGAAATTGTGGACCACGGAAGCGGGCTACTCGGAGCTGGGCTTTTTTCTGGTGCGCACCGACACCACCAGCAAGCATGGCGGTATTTCGATGCTGATCATCGACATGAAAAGCCCCGGCGTTACGGTGCGGCCCATCGAAATGATCAACGGCGATATTTCCACCTATGAAGTCTTTCTCGACAACGTTCGGGTGCCCCGGGAGAACCTGATCGGCGAGCCCGGTAGCGCCTGGACCCAGACCAAATTCCTGCTCGCCAACGAGCGCACCTCCAGCGCCGACATCGACAAGGCCTACGGGGATCTGCGCCGTATCCGGGCAATTGCCCGGCACGAAAAGAAAAACGGCCGGCCACTGATGGAAGATCCGCATTTCCGTCTGCGCCTGACCCGCCTGACCCTGGAGGTGGAGGCCCTCGACTGGTCTGTTCTGCGGGTGCTGTCAGGGGCGCCGTCTAACTACCCCAGGGCCAGTGCCTCCGTGCTCAAGATCAAGGGCTCGCAGCTGCAACACCGGCTCACTGAACTGGCGGTAGACGCCCTCGGCCCAAGGGCACTGCGCCTGTACAACCGGGCCGATGCCTTTGCCGCCGAGCCGTCCGCCCTGTGGCCCGAGCACACCCCCGGCGTCATGGCCGACCACCTCTACATGCGCGCCTGCACCATCTATGGCGGCGCCATGGAAGTGCAGAAGAACATCATCGCCAAACAGGCCTTCGGGCTTTGACCCGCGCCCCGAACCGGAAAAACCATGGATTTCAATCTCAGCGAAGAACAACGACTCCTCCTCGACAGCGCCAGCCGCTACGTCCGCGAGCGCTGCGACCTGGAAAGCCGGCGCCAGGCCGTCAGGGAGGCGGATGGCTTTTCCCGCCGGCACTGGCAACATTTTGCCGACCAGGGCTGGCTGGCCCTGACCCTGCCGGAAGCCGCCGGCGGGATGGGCCTGGGTATGGCCGACGCAATAGTCCTGATGGAAGCCCTGGGTCGCGGCCTGATTTGCGAGCCGCTGATCGACAGCAGCATTCTGTGTGGCGACCTGATCGCCGGTGCCCCTGAACAGGGGGGGCTGAATGCCCTGCTTGCCGACATTGGCTCCGGCACCGCACTTGCCGCCCTCGCCCATGTGGAACTGGACGGGCGCTCCGAATTCGACACCCCCGTCACCTGTACCGCGGAACCGGACGGCGATGGCTGGCGATTACAGGGCACCAAACACCGGGTGTTTTACGGATCCTCCGCCAGCCATCTGATCGTCAGTGCCCAGGTAAGCGGGGAAATGGGCTACAGCCTGTTCGTGGTAGCGGCGGGCGCCGATGGCATCACCCTGGACAACTTCCCCCTGATCGACGGGACCCGCGCCGCGGATATCCACTTCGACCAGGTGCCGGTGTCCGCGCCGGCACGGCTCTATAACGGCCAGGCCGCCGCCAAGGCGATGGACAGGGCCCTGAACCGTGCCATTGTCGCCGCCAGCGCCGCCGCCCTCGGCAGTATGGAAGCGGTGATGGACATGACCGCCGATTACCTGAAGACCCGGCAGCAATACGGTAAGCCGCTGTCCAGCTTCCAGGCCCTCACCCACCGGATGGCGGACATACTGGTGGAAACGGAACAGGCGCGCTCCATGCTCTACGCCGCCCTGGCGGCGCTGGATCAGGACGACAGCACCGAACAGAACCGGCAGGTTTCCGCCGCCAAGGCGCTGATTGCCCAGGCGGGAATGTGGGTGACCGGCCAGGGCATTCAGTTGCACGGGGGCATTGGCGTCACAGAGGAATACGCCGTCGGCCACCACTACAAGGCCCTGCAGGTCTATCACCTGCGCTTTGGCGACAGTGATTTTCACCTGGAACGCTGCGCCCGGCTCATCGATACCGGCGCAATGCCCGGCCATTGACCGCAACGTTTCCGAGAGGCCAATCATGCATCCCTACCTGCCCTTGTCCTTTGCCGATGACCTGGAGCGCAATGCCCGCTGGCACCGGGACCACCCCGCCTACGTGGAGGGCGACAGACAGATCAGTCACGGTGAACTGCTGGCCCGCGCCAAACAGCTGGGTTCGGCGCTTTACCGGGCCGGGGTCCGCAACCAGGACCGGGTCGGCATACTGGCCATGAACAGCATCGAATACGGTGAGGTGATCGCCGCGACCCAGTGGTCCGGATTTATCCTCGCGACGGTGAATTTCCGCCTAACGCCCCGGGAAATGCTCTGGATCATCAACGACGGTGCCCCACGGGTATTGATTTTCGATGCCCGGTATCTGGATGTGGTCGATGAGATCCGGGATCAGCTGCCCGGGGTCACAACCTTTGTCTGTATCGGCGGCGCCGCCGACTGGGCCGTGCCCTATGAAGACTTTATCGCCACGGGCGCCCCGGAGGGACCCCCCTGCCGTGCCCGGGAAGAGGACATCTGCTGCCTGATTTACACCAGCGGCACCACGGGCAAACCCAAGGGCTGCATCTGGGGTCACCGGGAACTGCGCCAACTGGTACAGGTGGACGCCTGGCTGGTGGACCTGCAGCAGCCCGACCGCATTCTGATCGTCATGCCCATGTTCCACGTCGGCGGACTGGTGCTCAGCCTGTCCCAACATGTGCGCGGCGGCACCGCCTACCTTTACCAGCAGTTTGACCCCGCACAGGTCATTGCCGCCATCGAACGAGAAAAGCTCACGGTGTTGCTCCTGGCGCCGACCATGATGCAGATGCTGCTGGAAACCCCGGGCATCGAAAACGCCGACCTTTCCAGTGTCCGCACCACGCTCTATTCCGCAGCCCCCATGCCGTCGACGGTGCTGAAAAAAGCCATCGAGGTGTTCGACGGCTGTGGTTTCGTCAACCTGTTCGGACAGACGGAAATCTGCATGTTCTGTCTGTCGCCCCTGCAACACAAGCCCAACGGCACGGAAGCCGAGCGGCGCCAGCTGATGTCCGTGGGCCAGCCCTACCCCAACCTGCAGGTGAAAATCCTCGATGACGATGGCAGCGAGTGCCCGGTGGGCGAGGCCGGAGAGATCGTCGCCCGCAGTGGTGCCATGTTCCGGGGCTACTGGAACAACAGCGTCGCGACCCTGGAGACCCTCCGCGACGGCTGGGTCCATACCGGCGACATGGGCCGTATCGATGAGGACGGCTTCCTGTATCTGGTGGATCGCAAAAAGGACATGATCATTTCCGGCGGCGAGAACATTTATTCCCGCGAGGTGGAAGAAGCCGTCATCCAGCACCCGGCGGTGTCCGAATGTGCGGTGATCGGACTGCCCGACCCACGGTGGGGCGAGAATGTCTGCGCGGTGGTGACGCTCAAAAAAGGGCAAACCGTCACCGAACAGGCCCTCATCGAGCACACCCGGGGTCTGATCGCCAGTTACAAAAAACCCAAGAGCATCATTTTTGTCGATGCCCTGCCCAAGCTGGTTACCGGCAAAATCAACAAGGTCGTCCTCCGGGAGACCTATGCCAAATGAACCCCAAGCACCTGCCACGTAAACCTGGCCGAGAGCGAGACCGCGATTTATGAATCTCCAATTGACCGACGACCAATTGATGCTCCGCGATACCGCCGAACGGCTGTTTCGCACGGAAGCCAGTGCGGATCGGGTACGTGCCGCCGAACACACCCATGGCATCGACGAAGCACTGTGGAAGCAGATCGTCGACCTGGGTTTCCATGCCGTCAGGGTGAAGGAAGAACGGGGCGGGCTGGACATGCCCTTGCTCGACGTCGCCCTGATCGCCGAAGCCCAGGGCCGCTGCGTGGCGCCCATACCCTATTGCGAGGCCATCGCCGCCAACCGCCTGCTCGGTTTGCTGGATTCCGACCAGGCTCGGGAATGGAGTGAAAAAACCCTGGCCGGCGAACTGGTCTCAATAGTCCCCTCCCCGATTGCCGGCGACCCGGTACTGGTTCCCTGGGCCGCCACCGCACGGGCAGCGCTGGCCCTCGATGGCAACCGCGTTGTGCTGGTCGAGGGGTTGGCCGGCCCTGCGCCCAAAAACCTTGCCGGCGCCGGCCACCGCCTGTGCCAACTGTCCGGCGATAACGCCGAGGGGCAAATGACGGTCCTGGCGTCGGGAGAGCGCGCCGCGCAGCTGTTCCGCGCCAGCATCGCCGAGTGGCAGCTGCTCAATGCCGCCGCGCTCTCAGGTCTTGCCCGACAGGGATTGAAACTGGCGGCGGATTACGCCTGCGAGCGGGAACAGTTTGGTCGCCTGATTGGCGGTTACCAGGGCATTGCCCATCCCCTGGCCGACGCCCTGGCAGCGGTTGAGGGCTCACAGCTGCTGGTCTGGCAGGCCATCTGGTCCATTGCCCGCCAGAACACCGATGCCGCCGCCACCGTCGCCATGGCCCACTGGTGGGCAGCCCGGTCCGCCGCCAGGGCCTGCGCCACTGCACTGCACACCTTCGGCGGTTACGGGGTATCACTGGAGTACGATATCCAGCTCTACTACCGCCGGGCCAAGGCCTGGGCCTTACTGGCCGGCGATACACAGTCGATGCTGGACCAGGTGGGTGAGCGGCTGTGGGCCGGGGCGGCGACGTCGCTGCCCGATGTCGGTGAAATGCCCCTGGATTTCAGCCTGGGTGACAGCGCCCGGGAAATGGCCGAGGAAGTGCGGGCATTTTTCGAAACCCATCTCACCGATGAATTGAGAGCCAGGGCACACCACTCCGTGGATGGCTACGATGAAGGGTTTTCCCGGCAATTGTGCGCCGCAGGCCTGCGCTATCCCCACTGGCCACGGGAATACGGCGGCCGGGAAGCGACCCCCTTCGAGATGGCGGCGTTGAACGAGGTATTCGAGGACTACGGCTGGGAGCGCATCACCGGCCCGGTCACCAACCAGGTGGCATTCAGCCTCATGGAGTTCGCCAGGCCGGAAGTGAAAGAAGAAGTGCTCGGCAGATTCGGTCGGGGCGACGCGCTGGCCTGCCTGGGCTTTTCCGAACCCTCCAGCGGTTCGGACATCTACGCCGCCAAAACCCGGGCGGTACGGGACGGCGACGACTGGATCATCAACGGCCAGAAAATCTTCACCACGGCGGGCAACCTGGCCAGCTACATCTACCTGCTGACCCGGACCAACCCGGATGTGCCCAAGCACAAGGGCCTGACCATATTCATCGTTCCCATGGACCTGCCCGGTATCGAGATCCAGCCGGTGTACACCCTGCAGGATGAGCGCACCAACATCACTTACCTGGAAAACGTACGGGTGCCGGACAAATACCGCCTGGGCGACGTCGATGGTGGTCTCGCCGTGATGCTGAAAACCATGGAAATGGAACACGGCGGCGCGGATCAGTACCGGCTGAACTTCTACAGCATGCTGGCCAATGCCGTGGATTGGGCCCAGAGGACAACCCGCGGAGGGCAGTGCGTGATCGACAATGCAGATTCCCGCCGCCGACTGGCCGAGGTCGCCGTCCACCACGAGGTGGCGAAAGTGCTCTGCTACCGGTCCCTCTGGGCCTCCTACCACAAGGTACCCAACCGCAGTCACTTCGGCCCGGCGTCGAAACTGTTCACCACCGAATCCTATTTACAAGGCGCCCATGCGCTGATGGATCTCGCCGCCCCCTGGTCCCTGTTCGAGGATCGCCACGGGGCGGGGCATATCGAACTGGGCTACCGCCAGGCCATCGGCACCACCATCTACGGCGGCACCAGCGAAATCATGCGCAGCCTGGTCGCTGAACACGGACTTGGATTGCCCAAGTCCCGGAGCTAGGGGCCTCACAATGATCCGCACCTATACATCGGTTTCCCGCTATATCCAGGGCCCGGGCGCACTCGACCGGCTGGGCACGGAAAGCCTCACCTGGGGCAAGACACCGCTGGTCATCACCGACGATATTCTCAGGGATCTGCTCGGCGACCGGGTGCGCGCCAGTTTTGACAGTGCCCGTGTGCCACTGAACCTGTTCACCTTTCCCGGTGAAGTGACCCGCCCCACCATCGACCGGCTGGCCGACGATGCCCGCAAGCTCGACGCCGATGTGATTATCGGCATGGGCGGCGGCAAGGCCCTCGACACCGCCAAGGGCGTGGCGCTGGCGCTTGGTTGTGCAATGATCAGCGTGCCCACCATAGCCGCCACCGACGCGCCGGCCAGTTTCGCCATCGCCGTCTACGACGACCACCACTTTCTCAGCGAAATCCTCAAACTGCCCCGCAACCCGGATCTGGTGCTGGTGGACACGAAAATCATTTGCGATGCCCCGGCGCGCTTTCTGATCGCCGGCATTGGCGATGCCATTTCCAAAAAATTCGAGGCCGAGGCCTGCCTGAAAGCCGGGGCGGAGATGCTCATGGGCGGGCCCTCCACCCACACCGGCCAGGCCCTGGCGACGGCCTGCTACCAGCTGATCCGCGACCATGCGGTGCCGGCCCTCGCCGCTGCCCGTCGGGGCGAGCCCGATGATCACCTGGAAGCCCTTCTGGAGGCGACGGTGTTACTGAGCACCCTCGGCTTTGAGAACGGCGGCTTGTCTGTGTCCCATGCCATCGCCAAGGGGATACCCCTGGTGGAACGGGCGGCCCGGAGCCTGCACGGTGAGCACGTCGCCTACGGCCTTCTGGTGCAGCTGGTCCTCGAGGAGCGGGAGCCGGAATTTATAGATGAATTACGGCGGTTTTACCGTCAGGTCGGCCTGCCTCTGCAACTGGCGGCCATGGGGATGCAATCGGTGCGTGACGATGAAATCCGGACCATCGCCGACAACGCCATGACCAGCCCCAGCCTCAAACGTTTCCATCGCGTTCTCACTGTGGAAGAATTGGTCGCAGCCATCCGCCGGGTCGAGGCAATGGCAACCTCCGACGACTGATAACACTAAACAGGGGAACAACATGTCCAATTCTCTAGAACAGCGACTGGCTGCCGTCGAACAACGCCTTCAGGTTGTCGAAGACCGGGAAGCCATCATCAAGCTGAAAGCCACCTACGTGAACTACAACGACGGCGGCTGGAAAGGTCCCACCCACTGTTTTCCGGATGAGGTTGCTGATCTTTTTGTCGAGGACGGGATATGGGACGGCCGCCCCTACTCCGGCTATGCCGAGGGCAAGGACCAGATCCGGGAGCTGTTCAAGGCCTTCCAGATCATGCCCTTTATCATTCACTACGTGACCAACCCCCTGATTGAGGTTGATGGCGATAACGCCACCGGCCACTGGCACGCCATCGTGACCGCCAATATGCCCGACGGCTCCGCCCGCTGGATTCTGGGCCTGTACAAGGAAGCCTATGTTCGCACCGCCGCCGGCTGGAAATTCCGCACCCTGAATTTCGAAACCATGGCCAATACCCCCTACGACATGGGATGGGGCAAGCAACAGTTTGTCGAGGCCGGCGAGCTGGAATAGCAGCGAAAGCCGCCGAGACACCCGGGGCCTAAAAACGACGGCGTTTTTCCGCTATGCCGCCAAAAAGGTTGGTACCAATGGCCCTTGCCGATTCTTTCCACATGGCCGCCGCCGGGTGGTTACGGGCGGCGACAATGTTGCGGTAGATGCGGCCGATGGGCATGTTTTCATACATACCGCCACCGCCGGACTCCTCGAACAGGGCCCGCGCCGCGTCGGCACAGCGGGCGCTAGTCTCCTGGGCGCGATAGCGGTAGAGATTGATCTCCTCCTCCCCGGGAATGTTACCCGCCGCAGCCATGGCCTCCAGGGCATCCAGATCGTGGACCGCGAGAATCTTCAACTCTTCAAGTGTCGCCTTCGCCTGGCCCAGTGCCAACAGGGTGTCGGGATGGGTCGACAGGGGCTTGCCGGAGACGATTGACACCTTGGGCGCAAGGTATTCCACCATCTCGTCAATCAGGCCGGCGAGCCCGCCGATACTGGTGGCGGTAATACTGCGGTTGAAGACCAGAATATAGGGAATCCTAAGGGCCGGTGCCCTGTTGACTGCGAAGCCGGGAAAATCAAAATCCTCCGTACCGGGACCAAAGGGAACAACGCGGTATTCGGGAACAAAGGTTCCCTCAACCACCACCGACTTGCTGCCGGTGCCCTTTAGGCCGAAGACATCCCAGTCGTCGACAATCTGCACCTCTGTACGGGGGACCAGGAAAGTGCAGAATCGGGATTCATCGCCATCCACAAAACCGCCCAGCAGGAACCAGTCACAGTGGTCACAGCCACTGGAATAGCGCCAGCGGCCTTTAAAATGGTAGCCGCCGTCAGTGGTACTCGCCTGCCCCATCGGGTTATAGGGCGAGGCAATCAGGGTGTCCGGATTATCACCCCAGACATCCTTCTGGGCCCGGTCATCAAACATCGATAAATGATGCGCGTGTCCCTGGGTTACGGCGTAGGACCAGGCCGCGGATTGGTCACCGGTGGCGATGGCAATTTCCACCTGGGCAAGCACGCTCAACGGTAACTCGAGCCCCCCGTACCGCTTGGGCTGGGCGATGCGGGTAAACCCCGCCTCGCGAAATTCGCGAAACGTATCCTTCGACGTAAACCCGTTCTTATCATCTTGCGGAGCCCGCTCCCGAAGGGTGGGGATCATCGCCTCGGCCCTGGCAATCAGTTCCCGGCCTAACGCTGCATCATTCATTGTAGAAAGCCCTTATTGAATACTTAGTAAGTACCGCCATTATCGTGGCATTATTCCCTGTCAAAAATGACATGAATCAACAACATCATCGCCCCTTCGAAAATACCGCGGAGCGTCCGCCGGATAGTAAAACGTCGGTCGCCGCCACAGTTTGATAAACTGCACCCCCAGCCTGGCAATATCCGGAAGATGCCCTTGTTCAGCCAACTACATTTACATGAACGTCTGCTCAAAGCCCTCAGCGAACTCGGGTTCCATCAACCCACGGATGTCCAGCGTCAGGGCAT
>PABE01000018.1 GCA_002702725.1 Porticoccaceae bacterium | reverse complement strand
CTGTGGGTGAACCGGAACGTCCCCCTTCAAGGGGAGGCGATACCAGCTTGCGGTAACCGCCCCGCATCAGGCCACGGCCGCGACGCACCAGGCGGCGCACCCGGGCACGGAGGGCACTGTCAGCGTGCCATTCACGGGCAACGGCGGCCGTACCGAAAAGAACCGCAGCCACGGCGCGCAGGGACGCGCCTGCCAGAACACCGTCCAGGGCCTGCAGGGTATGAAGCTCCAGCAATTCGGTCGCCGAGGGACGTGCACAAGCCATCGCATTCGTCACCGCCCCGGCCACCAACTTTTCGGCTTCGTTGGCCAGTTTGCGGCTTGCCGATGCGCGCGCCGCGCAGACGTAGGCCATGCCCTCTCGCAGGCCAGGCGCAGACAACTACCGGCCCAGCGCGTGGCCACCAGCAACCGACGCCCGTCATGGACCAGGCGCTTGCGCCCGGGAAGCCGCCACAGGCCGAAGCCCTCGGCGTCGGGTGGCGGATCAAGGTCGGGATGGAGTTGGATCATACTGGCGTGATCGGGACACCACACAGGCTGTGCGTCCCGCGCATCCAGGGCAGGATCTTCCAACAGGCGCAGCCCCCAGTGTGCCGCCGCATCGGCATGACGGTGACGGCCCGACCAGTCGCGCCGGTAGTCGGGGTGACGGCGCAGGTACTCCCAGGCGAGTGCCGGCCCATCGAGATGCAGGACATAGAGATAGGCGGCACCAGGGTGCCAATGCTCGCCGGACTTGGCCACGACGCGGCCCCTCCCTGTCGTTCAGCGGGATACGTCGCGCGAAGTCGGCGGTTCTGGCGGTGGGAGCTATGGCGTTATCGGCGTATCATCCTGCCTGCTTCGTTATGGGCGCGCGTCAAGTCCGATTGGCTCCGGGGCATTGTGCGGATCGTCCGAATGCGACGGCTGCGTGGAAACCTTTTCCTCGCAGCACCGAATACCCTGCCCTATCTCGCCACAAACATCCTGACTCTTTTCGTCTTGGCTGCACTCTGCTGGAGCAACAATATGAAGTGTTGCACCTGAGGTCTGGCATCAGACCGAAAAAGTCACAAAAAACCCATCAAGGCAGTGCTGTTGCCAGCCCGCCATTGCGGGCTGGCAGGGCCGATCAATCCAGGATCGACCCGTTGTCGCGGGCCAGCGCCGCGTACTCGGAGAGAGTGCGCCTGGATATGAAGTGCAGGTCACGCTCCACCGGCAGGCCGAGCGGCCCGCGAATGGTGGACAATTCGGAGAGACGCACACTGCCAAGTTCCGGCATGCCCAGCCCCAGGTCGCACAGGCCGAAGGCGGTATCCCCGTCCTCGGGATCAAGTTCCGTCAGCAGCCAGGTGGCCTGGGCGTCCGGCGTGAACAGCTTGACCACCGGCGGCGGATCGATGTCCCGGCCCTCGGCGTGGGCCTGGCCGTTGGCCAGCAGTTGGGTGCGTTGTTGTTCGGTGATGAGTGTTTTCATTGTCGCTTCCTCTGATGGGTTCGCTCCACGGCGGAGCGAGGCGACACCAGGCGCGGACAGGCCGCGTGGCCGTCACACCCCAACACGGTTCGGTGCGGGCCGGGGTTGATGGCGAGCGGCGAGCGCCAGACTCGCGCACAGTCCACCGTGAGGTGAACCCGGGAAGCGGTACGGAGAAACACGAAACCGGAAAGGCACAATTGCGATTGTGTGCAAAGGCACGAAGCCGGGTTTACGGAAATGACCAAAGGCACAATCCCTGTGAAGAGCAATTCATCGAATCCACAAATCCACGAAAGCGGGTTTCCGTAAAAGCACAAAACCACGAAAACGGCGCTTCCCGAAAATGAACACTATAGATTGTAGCCCTAAAGGGTTCAAGAAGGTGTCATCTTGTCTTTTGGAAACAGGACAAGATGGCAAACAAACCGACATTGGGATCGGCTCTGCAAACAGCCAGAAAAGCGCGCGGCCTCAGCCAGGAAGCGTTTTCCGACGTCTCCAGCCGTACCTACCTGAGCACACTGGAACGCGGCTTGAAGAGCCCGACCCTGAAGAAACTGGAAGGTCTCTGCGATGTTCTGGAAGTGCATCCGTTAACGTTGTTGTTGCTCAGCTACACCAGCAACCAGAAACAAGCCCGGGAGCTGGCCGAGAAGATTCTTGATGAAGCGGAAAGTATTCGGACACAGAAAGCGTCAAAATCAAGCTGAGCCGGGAGTCTTTTAATAAGTCGCCTCGCGCACGTCGACTCAGGACCCAGCCGGGTTCAGGATTTAAAAAAACGATAACGAAACGCAATCCATCAGCGAAGCGCCCCGCCGCGACGGGCGGGGCGCATTGCGTGACGATCACTCGCCCTTGTTCCGTGACCAGAGCAGGTTGTGCTTGCCGTCATCGCCCTCGATAAGACGGGCGTAGATGGTCGCCGGGAATGAAGGATCGTCGAGGGTCACCGACAGGTAGGGTCGCTCCGCCTGACTGACTTTCTGCCAGGCCGCGCCGATCTCCAGGCCGTTGGCTGCCAGGAGGCGGTAGTCGGGAGCGTTTTCGCTGCCCTTGTCGTTGGGGACGAACTTGAGTTTGACGTTGAGCGCCAGGGTGCGCAGGGTGCCGGTGAAGCCGTTTTTCTCTGCGGTGAAGGTGCCGATGTTGGCCATGATGTGTACTCCTTTCGGGTTGCCAAGGTCGCGCCCATCGCGTCCTTGTTGTGATCCGGTCGGCGTGGGTCGGGCGGGCCGCACCGCGCAGCGGCCGCAACAGCGTGGAGGACCTGAAGGCGCAAAGAATTTGCTGCGCGAGGAAGGCGCCCAGCGCCGGGGAATATTCTTTGCGCCGAAGGGTTGCGGCCATTGAGCCCGAGGCGCAGCCGCACCTTCGCCAGGATTCACAACGAACCAAGGACGTATTGGGCCGACCTGACCCAAAAGGGGTAATGGCCTACCCGGTATTCCGCGGCACAGCGATACCGATATCCGTTGTCACCCGTTCACGTCAGTCCATGGCCCAGGACAGGACATGCGAGGAACGTCCTCCATCTTTCGCAACCGATGTTGCAGCTCGGACCGGGCAGTCACGCCAGGCAAGCCTCCCCCGGATAGATGAGCCATACCCGTTCACGCTTTATGCCCATCACCAGCATTGAGGGCTACCGGGCAATACACAACCAGTCACGGCAAAGTGGAGCGGTCACGGCATGTCGTTTTCGCCAGGGTGGGCACGCAAGACTGAATCGAATTGATATGACCGGATTCCCAGATTCGGAGCCCACTTGCCTTGTCACCCCATAAACCAACCCAGATATCTGCTCAAATGTCTGGCGGCCCTGTTGCAACCGTCTTTCCCGAGTTCATCGCCCGCGACGGCGGAGAGCGCGCGGACGGGTGCCGTCCAGGAAACCAGCGCCGGGTAACTTCAGCTGACAGGCACAGGCGAGGACACGCCCGGCGCGTCTTGACGGCACACGACCGTGGGCTACAGTCGCGGACAAGATGATGAAATAAGGGGGACGGATGGACAGATTATGATCTTTACTGTGTACCGTTCACACACAGCGCTGCAGGCGTGAAGGCCGATCAGGTGCAACCTGTTCGGCAGCTTTCAGGGGCGCCAAGCAATGCGCGGCGGGGATCGGTTGCAAACCGTTCCCCTGGAGTGCCAGCACAACGTGCAGACCCACAAGGCCGAAGACATCGACACCGGGCGCAGCAAAAAAAAACGCCGCCCCGGTCAATGGGAACGACGCTTTCGAGGATGGATTGAACGATCAATCCGATGCCGGTGGCACCATCGCCTGAAGCTGCTCAATGATGCCGGGTTCGACAAAGACGCAAGCCTGATCGGCGGCAAGCGGTATGTTGAACACGCCGGCGAACACGTCGCGTTTCAGGTGGGCCAGACGCCCCGTGCGATACGCCGCTTCCGGCTTCAAGCGATCGGTGCCTGTCGGCTTGCCGCTACGCTCTGGATCGCATTCGACCAGGGCGACAAAGCCTTCATCGAACAGCCTCCGATGTTCGTCGCACAGACCCCAGCCTGTCGATGTGTGGCGTTCCAGGCTCGCGCGCAGGCGCTTGTCGAGCAGAATGTTACCGGTATCGAAGGCGGCGCCACAGACCAGGCAGACGTGACGTTCCAGCTACACATGTGATTTGTCGTTCATGATGACGATCTCCAGTTGCTCGGGCGGAATTGCCCGGAACCGGCGTCAGCACGGCGCAGCGCAAGCAGTCACAGGGTCACAGACGGCTACGCCCGCAAGCGTGCGCAGCACGCGAAGCCCTTGACGGCGAGAACGCCGTGATACGGTGAAGGGAAACAGCAAGATCGCCCCACCTCACCTGCCCCTCAAGTAGCAGCGAACGCAGCAAAAAAGGGGCCGAAGCCCCTGTGCTACAACAGTCCTCGCTCGGCGAATGACGATGTCTGTTCACCGCCGACGACGATATGGTCCAGGGTGCGTACATCCACCAGTGTCAGCGCCTCTTTCAGCCGCTGGGTTATCGTCCTGTCCGCCTGGCTCGGCTCGGGATTTCCGCTCGGATGGTTGTGCGAGAAAATCACTGCCGCGGCGTTGACCTGAAGGGCCATCTTCACCACTTCCCGCGGGTAGACCGCCGCCCCGTCGATGGTGCCGCGAAACAGCTCAGCATACTCGATCAGGCGATGCTGCGAATCCAGAAACAGACACGCAAACACTTCGTGGTCGAACCCTGCCAACTTGGCACAAAGGAACTCCTTGACGATGGCCGGTGACGTGAACGAGGCGCCACGCTGGATCTTCTGGTCGATCGCCTGGCGGGCAGCCGTCAGGATCTGGTCGGCCGTAGCCGGCAGGTAACGCCCCTGGTCGTCACGTACCAGCAGCGAGGAATCGGAAGTGAGAGTGAATTGAGTCATGATCGTGCTCCGGTTGCTCGGGCGGAATTGCCCGGAACCGGCGCCAGCACGGCGAAGCGCAAGCCGTCAGGGGTCAATAACGGCCACAGGACGCAAGCGCGCGGAGCACGCGCAGCCCTTGACGGCGAGAACGCCGTGGTACGGTGAGGGAAACAGCAAGACCGCCACACCCCACCAGCCACAACACCAGGGATTGGCAAGCGGAGCGCGCAGGCCCTCACGGGCCGGAGGCGTCAAGGATCAAAGCCGGATGGCCGCGATTCGACAAGAAGCGCGGGGCGCAGCCCGCGAGCCCGACGGCGGTACGCCGGGACGTATTGACTGCCTTTCATTAGCAACTATATATAGATAGTTGACACACTAATAAACACAATATATGGTAATATGACTGCTCAGTGGCAGAGTGCTAGTGCGTGGACTGCCACCCGACTGCAAAACAGCAGGAGAACAGCGTGGCAGAAACACACAAAGTCATATTTTACCCAGTGGGCAATGGGGACACGACACAAATCGTCTTGTCGGCGGGACGCCGTGTTCTTTTCGACTTCCGCCATACAGGCAAAGCCGAAGATTCCGACGAGCCTGAAATCGACCTAAAAGCCCACCTCAAGGAAGAGCTGGACAATGCGGGGCGTGACTACTTCGACGTCGTGGCATTTACCCATGCCGACCTGGACCATATCCAAGGCAGTACCGACTTCTTTGAACTGCAGCATGCGAAAAAATACCAAGGGGACGGCCGGGTCAAGATCAATGAACTTTGGGTGCCCGCCGCGATGCTACTGGAGGAAGCGGACAACGACCATCAGCAGGAAGAATATATTCTCCTCCGCCAGGAGGCCAGACATCGTCTGCTGGAAGGCAAGGACATCCTGGTATTTTCAAAACCACAGGCACTTGCCAATTGGCTGGAACCCCGATTAAAGGAGCGAGGCGAATCAGCCTCCGCACGCGACCACCTGTTCATTGACGCCGGCACCATCGTTCCAGGGTTCTCTCTGGAAAACGACGATGTTGAGTTCTTTTGCCATTCGCCCTTCATCAAGCACTGTGATGAGGGGGATATTATCCGCAACCGGGCGTCCCTGGTTTTCAATGTGCGCTTCCGTGCCAATGGCGAGCATTACGACTACCTGGAAGTCGGCGATGCCACCTGGGAAGACATTGAAGACATCGTCAACATCACCAAATATCACAAGAACGAAGATCGACTCGCCTGGGATTTGTACAACATTCCTCACCATTGCAGTTACCTCGCATTAAATGAAGACGGCCAGAAAGGTGATAAGGAGACGGAACCCAAACCACTCGTCAAGAAACTACTGCTTGCCGGAAAACAGGATGCCTACATCATCAGTTCCAGTAAGCCGATCCCGGATATCAAAGAGTCCTACGATCAGGTACAACCACCACACATCCAGACCCGCAACGCTTATGAAAAGTATTTGAGCGAAGTTGGTGGACGAAAATTCCTTGTGACGATGGAAGAACCCAACGCTAACAAGCCCGAGCCCATCGTCTTCGAGGTCAGCAGCGGCGGCGTCACCTGGAAGCGGTCGGCGGCCATCGGCGCACCTACCATCATAACGTCCACCCCACCACGCGCGGGGTACCGAGCTGGGTAATGGCGGATGAATATCACGAACTAGAAAACGTCGTAGACGTCCACGACAGCAAAGATCTTACCTTCCCGCGAACCCATGCTCTGCTGGGCGCCGTCCAGCGACATCGCGACTATTCACTTACCTGCATGCTTCGACATCCCGTCGAGGGTAAAGCTGCGCTCGAATGTCTGGTGGTGGACGTCGAGTGCGACGATGTTCCTCCCAAAAACCCATTTGGCATTCGATACCGGGAACGATTGGCGCTGTTCATTCCAAAAGACGCAAAACAGCTGGTTGAAGTCCTGGCACTGCGCCGGGACTTTCCAATCTTGATGCACCAGAACCAGGGTGTACACAACGCGCCTGCGAGCCTGTGTCTTTACTTTGAGTCGGCAGCGTCTGTCATGCGAACCTGGACGCCGCAATCATTTCTCCGCCGTATTCAATGGTGGCTGGAAAAGAGTGCTCGTGGCGAACTGCACCCAACAGACCAACCGGTAGAGCACTTGTTCTTTGCCAGCAAATACGAGCTTGTTCTCCCCTGGAATCTGGACGAGCTACAGCAAAACCCAAGGTTGCGTTTTGTGGTTGCGCTTCGACAAGAACGACCTGATGAGGGATTCACCTGTTTTCTGGAGCCCCAATCGGAGGCTACCCGGCAAGGCAGAACCACAAAATATATCGAGTTGACGTTACCCCCTATCTTGCATGGGTTTGTCGAACGTGACCCCGCGACGCTCGGACAACTTGCCGACTTACTGGAACAGCGAGAAGTGGACCTTATCGGCCCGCTACGCACGGCACTGCAGGATGAAGTGGGTCAAGCGGGTATCACCGCCGCCGATAGCGATCAGGGATTAGTGATCCTTTTGCATATCCCAATGCGCCGAAATACCGACGAGGAACCGAGCCTCATCGCGCGTCGCGCGTTTCTGGTGCAAAGCGGCACCGTTGAACTCGGCGCTGCCACCGGTGCCTTGATGGCACACGAGGGAAGGTACTACAAGGATCTGTTGAATCAGGAGCCTTCAACTGCATGGCGCGATCACCTGATTCTTCCAATGGAGGTGTTACAGCAAAATGATGTCCCCGCGACCCAACGACAATCCGGCACTGTCCCGGATGGACCAAAGGGCGTGCTGATCGGCGCAGGTTCCCTTGGGAGCCTATTCGCTAGTCTATGGGGACGCAGCGGCTGGGGACAGTGGACTGTCATTGACAAGGATCACATCAAACCTCACAACCTGTCGCGACACATCGCCTACACACAACACATCGGTGAAACGAAATCGACTGTGGTGGCAGGACTACATGCGGCGGCTATGGCGGATGCGTCTGCCATCACTCCGATAGTGGCTGACGCCACGGACTTTTCCGACACCAGCGTGACAAATGCCTGTCAGGCAGCCGATTTGGTGATTGATGCTTCAACAACCCTTGAATACCCACGGGCAGCGAGCATGATTGAGCAATGGCCGCGGCAGGCCTCGGCTTTCATCACACCCAATGGCAACGCGGCGGTTTTGCTTGCCGAGGATTCAGCACGCGAGCGACGTCTTCGTACACTTGAAGCACAATACTACCGAGCCCTGATTCAATCTGACTGGGGTGAGCTTCATCTCAGTGGCCACACCAGCACATTCTGGAGCGGAGCGAGCTGCCGTGATATTTCAATGGTAATGCCCTATTCGCGGATTATGGGGCATGCAAGCACGCTGGCTGAACAAATTCAGGTAATGGCCAGCCAAGACGAAGCTTTGATCCGTATCTGGCAACGTGATCCGCAGCGAGGCAGCGTCGAGGTCTATGTTGTTCCGGTAGCCCCTGAACGCTGCCTGGCATTCGGCGAACTCAATCTATTTATTGATAGCGGCGTCGAGCAAGAGCTTAGGGGCCTGCGCCAGGAGGGCTTCCCCAATGAAACGGGAGGCGTGCTCCTTGGGTACTATGATTTCAATATCAACGCAGTCACCGTCGTGGCGTGCCTTCCGGCACCAACAGACAGCAAGGCCTCCCCGGCATCTTTTGAGCGTGGCATCGCCGGCCTGGCAGATGCAGTACAGCAAGCATCAACACGTACCGCCGGAATGGTTGGGTACATCGGTGAGTGGCACAGCCATCCCCCTGGCCATTCCGCCTCGCCAAGTCGAGACGACATTGAACAACTGGTTCATTTAACTCTTGGCATGGCCGAAGACGGCCTACCTGCCATCCAACTTATCGTTGGAGAACAGGACTTACACCTTCTTCAGGGCGAGGTGAGATAATATGCCGGGTGAGATGATTTTGAGAATATGGGATGTCGAGCACGGAGCCTGTGCGATGCTGCGTCACCTGCTCAATGGGCAAGCAGGCCGCCTCGCCATGATCGATTCCGGCTGCACTCAAGATTGGCGTCCCAGCACCTATATCCGGCACGAACTGCAACGAAACCGTCTCGATTATCTTTTTATCACCAATGCCGATCAGGATCACATGAGTGATCTGAACGGACTTTGGGAGGAAGGTGTTCAAGTTGAAACATTCACCCGCAACCCCCATCCTCCCGCCGAAGTACTTCGGGCGATGAAAGAAGTAAACGGGCCCCTGACCAGCGATATCCAACGGTATTTGGAAATTCATCGCAATTTCAATCAACCGGTTAGCCTGCCATTCAATGATGGCATGGGAGGGATAACTGCAAAGACTTACTTCAACAGCTATCCGGGATGCAATACAACGAACGACCTGAGTCTCGTCGTATTCATTGACTTTGGTGGTTTCAAGATTTTATTTCCGGGAGACCTGGAACGAGAAGGCTGGCTGGCATTATTGGCCAAACAAGATTTTCGTCATGATTTGGGCAGCGTGGATATTCTAGTTGCTTCTCACCATGGCCGAGAAAATGGCTACTGTGAAGAAGTGTTTGAGTTTTGTCAGCCCCGCGCGATTGTCATGTCCGATAAGGCCATCGTACACAACACGCAAGGAATGACGCAGACATACCGCCAGCGTATCAGCAACAACTGGCCAAACGGTGTTCTTGTCGCCACGACCAAAAAGCAGCGACGCGTCTTGACCACCCGTCGCGATGGCTGGATTCAATTCAACGTCAATGACCGTGGTGATTTCACCATTTACACGGAGCACTTCGGATGAATAACACAAGCGAAAGCGGTAAAACGCTCAAAGGACGGAATCTCGCATGGCTCGTGGCAACACTTGTCCTGGACTTCCTTGTTCTTCTTGTCCTGGCATTTAACACGACGATTGAAGCACTGACACCAGACCGGGTTGCCGCCATTCGAGCCAGCCTGGCGGCACTGTTGCCCATCCCCGCCTTGCTCCTGTCCTCGTTAATTTCAGCAGACCATAAAGCCAGGCTTGTTTTCTGGCGCTTGAAGTATCCCCTTCCCGGCTCACGCGCATTTTCAGTCCATGCGCCAGCGGACCATCGAATCGACTTGGAAAATCTCAAAGAGCACATTGGAGAATTGCCGGTTGATGAACGTAGCCAAAATTCAAAGTGGTATAGCCTCTATAAGCAAGTTGAATCGGAGCCCTCAGTCCTGGACAGCCACAAAAATTATTTGCTGTTCCGAGATATTGCAGCGATGTCCATGCTGCTCATTCCCATAGTGCCCGTCGCGCTGTATTTCCTCCAAGTGGATAACACGGCAATTTTTATCAGTGGCACCTGGTTCCTCGGGCAATATGTGATTTCTGCACTTGCAGCAAGGTCAACCGGAATTCGTTTCGTGCAGAATGTACTTGCTGTGTATGCCAGTAAAGGATGATTAATGAGTTTATGGCACAGCACTAATCATTAAAGATTAGTGACTAGGAGGCAGTATAGATGGTGCCCGAGGCCGGAATCGAACCGGCACGACCGTTTCCAGTCGAGGGATTTTCTTAACCACTTCGGCTTTCGCCGCCAGCATTCCACATAGAACACTATTCGTGGTCTGGAGCACGCCTTCACCCTAGCGCCACGTGTAACCGCTTTGCCTTAGGTGCCCGCCGTCTGCTCTCTACACCTTCCCCAAGATACTGCCTTAGGGCTTGGCTCGGCGTTGGCTCGGATACTTATCTCGATCCAGGGCTTTCGCCGAGTTTGACGGGCTTCACCTTCAGGGTTTCCCCTGGAGG
>PABE01000017.1 GCA_002702725.1 Porticoccaceae bacterium | reverse complement strand
AGCCAGGCCTCCGGCAGGATGTTGACGACGTAGACAATGGGCGTCATCCAGAACCAGAATTGCGTTATAACACCGACAAGTTCGCGCACGTCATGCAAAAAAATGCTCAACACGGCAAAGATGAGCCCGAGTCCGAAACTCAATAACATGACCACTGCGAAAATCAATGGCAACCAGAGCCAATGCCATGTCCACTGAAAATCAATCAGGATGAGGAATACAGCGAAAAACGACATCGAGATCACGTACACGATGGTTTCGCTTATCAGAACATAGAGGGGCAGAGAGACAAGCGAAAGGCGCACTTTACCGATCAGATTCGCCTTTTCGTGGTAAACCTGGGTGATCCTGACCAGCGTGTTGGCAAAACAGTTCCATGCCAGAAGGCCGGTAACCAGATAGACGCTGTAGCTGTATTCACCCAGGCTTTCCATGCCCAGCATTTCCAGGCGAGCGCCCATAATACGCGAGAATACAAGTGTGAAAATCAAGATGTTGGCAAGGGGAACTATCAGTGTCCAGAGCCAACCAAGGGCAGATCCTGCATGACGGTCGACAAGATCCTGCCGGACGAAATGCAGCAGCAGTGATAGATTCATGATTGGCCTTTTCCCCCAATCGCTGTCCGCCAGTAGGCGAGCAGATCACGCAAAAGTTCCTGAACGGAGTGCTTCGGTGCCCAGCCGGTCGCGCTACGGATTGCGCTATTGTTGCCCGAGACGCGGCGGATATCCGCGGGGCGGAGCCGCGACGGGTCCTGCTCGACCCGGATTGTGGATGGACTCTCGGCCAAGAGAGAATCCAATAGATAGGCCATTGTAACGCTCTTGCCCGACGCGATATTGAAAGCTGTACCTGAAGGGATCCGGGGCGCTTTTTCGGCGAGGGCAAGATAGGCATCGACAACGTCATGGACGTGAAGGAAATCTCTCTCCCCCTCCAGGTTGCCAACGGAAATACTCGGAGCCTGCAACCCCGCCTCAATACGGGCGATCTGGGCAGCGAATGCCGGCAGCACAAAGCCCTCCTCCTGGCCGGGACCGCTGTGGTTGAACGGGCGGGCGCGAATCACCTTGAGTTTGGTTGTCGCCGCATACTGAAATGCCACGAGATCCGCAGATGCCTTGCTCGCTGCGTACGGGTTGAGGGGCATGAAGGGGGTTTTTTCGTCGACGGGCCGGCCCTCCCGAAGGCTCGCGCCGTAGGCGTCGGCGGTGCCGACGTTGATAAAGGTCGCATCCGGTTTTGCATAGACCGTGGCGTCAAGCAGGTTGATCGTTCCCTGCAGATTGACCGCCCAGGTCAGGGCGGGCTGACTGAAAGCGGTTGGCACGTGGGATTGTGCGGCCAGGTGAAAAACCAGGTCCGGACGTATGCTCTCGATAATTCTTGCGGTTTCGCTTCGATCGGTAATATCCAGCCTATGCCAGGTTACTTCAGATCTATCCGCAGCGCTCGGGTACTGGCCTGCCAAATAAGTGGCGTGACATTCCCCGATATCCAGGGCACACAGGGCAGGCACCAGGTAACCGCCAACGAATCCGTTTGCACCGGTGATCAGAACAGTTTTGCCTTTGAGGTTTGCCATTTTTAGTTTGGGCTCAATCCATTCGGAAGCTGTCGGCAGCAGATCACTTTGGCAATGACGACTTCCGGATGTTCACGCCTGTTCCTGCACCGGAGAGTGCGCCTGTGCCGAGGTTTTCAATCTTTCCAGGTCTGTGTAATACATTTCTGAAATCATTTCCTCAAGGCTGACGCGAGGCTCCCAGCCAAGCTTGGCTTTAGCCTTGGCGGGATTGCCAAGCAAAATGTCGACTTCGGCGGGCCGGAACAGTTCGGGGTCAATGACCAGGTGTTCTTCCATGGATAGACCCGCGACATCGAAGGCGATACGGCACATATCCCTGACACTGGTAGTGCGTCCTGTGGCGATGACAAAATCCTCGGCTTCCTTCTGTTGCAGCATTAGCCACATGGCTTGAACGTAATCCCGAGCGTGTCCCCAATCCCGTTTCGCATCGATATTGCCCAGGCGTAACTCTTTCTCCAGGCCAAGCTTGATGCGCGCGACACCGTCGGTAACTTTGCGCGTAACGAACTCCAGGCCCCGCAGGGGCGACTCATGGTTGAACAGAATCCCGCTGCAGGCAAAGAGGCCGAAGCTTTCCCGATAATTTACCGTCATCCAGTGGGCATACAGCTTTGCCACTGCGTAGGGTGAGCGGGGGTAGAAGGGGGTAGCTTCCGATTGAATAGGCTCCTGGACCAGGCCGTACATCTCAGAGGTGGAGGCCTGGTAGAATCGGGCGTCGGGCTTGGCGATGCGCAGCGATTCCAGCAGGTGGGCGGCTCCCAGGCCGGTAATCTGCCCAGTCAGCAGGGGTTGTTGCCAGGAAGCCTGGACAAACGACTGTGCCCCGAGGTTGTAGACTTCGTCCGGTTGGGCCATTTGCACAGCACGAATAAGGCTGGACAGATCGCCGAGATCGCCGTCTATCAGGGTGATGTTTCGAACAATTCCCAAACTTTCCAGGCGCTTGAGATTGACATCGGATGTGCTTCGCCTGGGGGTCAGCCCGAATACCCGGTAGTCTTTGTCGAGAAGTAATTGGGCCAGGTAGGCGCCATCCTGACCTGTAATACCCGTAATAAGCGCCGTTTTTTTGCTCATTTTTAAGGTTCCGTGATAACAAGCACGCCAAAATGGTGGTTCGAAGCGGCGTTTGAGAGAAGGCCGCGGATTGTACCATAGCGGGGTTTGCCGATCGCAATGGCGCCGCTCTTCCGGGTTCGGGGCAGCTTACGAGCCGAGTAGCGTCGACTTAAGATTCTCTACGTTTTGCTGCCAGGTAAGCCATTGTATTTTTCCACTATCGGCATGTTCTCCCTTACTTTTTTTAATCAGCCACCTCTCAATGGCGTCGGCGAGCTGTTCTGGCTGAGCGCCGTCGAAGTAGTTCGCATGGTCACCGGCGACCTCGCGAAACACCGGAATGTCACGGGCGATGATCGGCAGTTTCTTCTGCGCTGCTTCGATCAGCGGGAGACCAAAACCTTCGCCCTCGCTTGCCGCCAGCAGGCAGGTGCTGGCGTTGTAAATGGCTTCGAGATATTCATCACTGATTCCCTCCAGCCAGAAAAGTCGCCTGTTACGCTCCGGATGCTTGTTGAGGCGCGAGGTGATCTGGGGAATCGTTCGCCGAAGACGGTCATCAAGCCCTGTCCAGCCTTCTTTCCCTACAACAACAAGATTGACGTTGAGGTTCTTCTGCCAGAGCAGATCGAAGGCGGCGATGGCCTGTAGGTGACCTTTTCGGGGCTCGACCGTGCCGACCATCAGAAAAGTCGGTGCCGCCGAGAGGCTTTTCAATAATTTTCTGGCGTTCCCCGGTAAGCCCCTCGATGGGCTGGACGACTCAATGTCGGCGCCGTGATGAATGACCTCAATTCGGGGCGGCGTGCCGGTCGGGCGAAGTATTGCGCGCACATCGTCGGCGACAGCCGAGGAAATGCAAATCAGCGTATCGGCAAACCGGCTTGCGGCCTGCAGCCAGTCTTTGTGTAACTGGTCTGCGTCTGGCGGGAAGAATTTAGGCGCCGTAATCGGCAATACGTCGTGGACAAGCACGGATATTCTGACGCCTCGTCCCTTGAGCGTTGAGAACAGGCCGTCCCCGCCCGCTGCAGTGAACCCCCTCGGGAAGAAATCCGGTGCGTATAAATGATCGCCATCGTCGACGTCCACAACTTCATCGGGTACGGGGAAGTCGGAAAATTTCAGCAGGTTGCTAACGTACTGGCGGGCGTAACGATAGTGCCAGCGACCGTCTTCCTCCGACAAATAAACAGGCTCGACGCGGTAATGTTCCGGAGGACTGTTGAGCAATGCAATGAGCTGGGCGCGGGCTACTCGTTCAATGCCGGTTTTCAGGTCGTGCCGGGCGATTGCGGATATATCGACCAGCAATTGCCGCTGTCGGACCGAGGGACGGACTGTATCCGCCAATTCCCTGGCTAGTCCGACCAGGGTGTCATCGTCCGATGCCATCCTATCGCAAGCTCCCAGAGCTGACCTCAGTGCCTGTTGTGTCGGCCTAACCTTCCTCCCATAGACCCCCTCGATAAAATCCCGGTAGCGTCGTGCACACTGTTCAGGGGTGTGGTACCTGTGCACCCAGTTCCGGGCTTTTTGCGCCAGGGCGTGGCGCATTTCCGGCTGCCGCTGCAGGGACTCCAGCGCCGCGGTCAGTTCCCTGTCGGCGAATTCATCGTCGAGCATCACAACCGCGTCCCGGGGCATCGCGGACATCGAACCATTGGCGTTGACAATGGTCGCCAGCCCGTAATTCATACAGTCCAGCGCCGCAGCGGATGTCTCCCCCCTGGAGTTGCTGCGCAGTTGTACCCCGACGTCGGCGGCGCTCAGGTAGCGGCGGAAATCGTTACCGGGTAGCCAGCCGGTGATGTATATCCGCTCTCCCAGGTTCAGGTCCCGGATTCGGGCTTCAAGGACAGGTCCGCTGCCCTGTAAGGGACTTTCGCCGACAAAGATAAGATAGCAGTCCTGGCGGTCGGCCATTTCGGAGTTCAGCCAGGCATTGAGTAATCGGTCATTTAATTTGTTGGTGGTCAGGTGGCCGAAGGTGCACACCACGAAGGCCTCATCCGGCAGTCCAAGATGGCGCCTTGCGGCAAGACGGTCTGGCTCTATCGCAGGTTGCCTGAGCAGTGGAATGACCTGCCAGTCCGAATAGTCCTGAGGTCCGTAAAAACGGGTGGTGAGACTGAGATTGTAATCCGAGTGAGAAATCACGCCGACCGCCTGTTCCAGGACATCGAAGTTACAGGGGTAGTTCCAGATTGCCTTCTGAATCCCTTCGGTCGCGCGGAGTTGAAGAGCCCTGTAGCCATGGCTTCGATAGAGGCATTCGTTGAGGACCCCCTTGCCATAATTGGCGGCATCTATATTGGCAACGACGTGGCTGAGGAAGAAATCATGCAGTACCACAATGCCCGGGTGCTCCTCCAGAAGGTCGAACATATGGGCGTGAAAGAGTGAATTTCCAAACTGGTAGACAATCCTGTCAAAGTCTCTGGCATGGGTTTGAAACCAGTCGGTAGATCTGACGGGGTACGCTTTTGCGAGGTCATCGTCCGGCTCTGTGTCCTGATCGATGATCAACTCTATGTCATAGAATTCGCTCAGTTCGGGCAGCAGTTCGGCGCTGTAGTCGCTTATGCCGCTTCTCACGGGGGGGAGCGGGGAGATATAGGCCAGTCGCGGCTTGAAGCGATCGCGTTCAGAATCTGCCCGGGTGGCAGGGCTCTTACCCGCCGCTTTGAGTGCATCGAGGAGACGGTTCTCACGCCTTGATAATCTTGGGTCGCCACGATGAACAGGGCTGTTGGTGGAGAAATGGTTGGGCGTCGGGCTGGCTACTCGCCGTAATCTCGATTGTATTGGCCCCGGCAGCGCTGTTAGCAACCGGAATGCGGCCTGCCTGAGGCTCGGATGTTTCAAAATGATTGTCGCCGCGGCTCGAAGCAGGGCGCGGAGTAAACCTCTCAGTCGATTCATCCGGGGGGTCGCAGCTATCCAGGGGCGTGAGGTTCCGGTCAGAGGCGGCGAGTCTACCATGCGGGTGTCAACCGTAAAACCTCGGGGTTGGCTTCTGTGGCAGCGTGAACCCCGGCATCATTGGCCAACCGGCCGGCGCTATGTATACTCCCCGACTTTGCAAGCAAAGCCGCCACCGGCAGCCACTGTAAGTGTCGGCCCTAAATCCATCCTATCAACGCAATCCGTCAGAGGTTGACTGTCCGATGAATACGGCGGTGCAATGACGAAGTTAATACGTCTCCTGGCGGCAGCCTATCTCCTTTCTCTCTCGGTGTTTATCTGGGGATTTGTGGCGGGGAAGTATCAGGTGTTTCCACACCAGCTGTTACAGCCGTATGTGCAGGAATGGATGGCTTATTTCACCGAATCCCACCAGGATCGTGTTGTCGACCTGGTGAGGTTCGATCACCAGGAACGGGTAAACCCCCATGGCCTTTCGGGGTTCCAGCGCGTCGATAGCGGGTTTCGGGATAGCGGATACTTACTTATCTCTCGATACAGTAAATCCCATGGTCAGACAATTGTGGAGTTGTTCGACCTTTCCTCCGAAGAAGTACTGCACACATGGGTCCCGGACCTGGGGGCAATCTTCGGCTTGACGCCGGGACATCAAGGAGGGGTTAACACGCTTATGGCGTATCGCAGCCAGCATCCCCTCCTGATGAACAATGGCGATCTGGTTATAGGCAGCGGTGAAGGCCCGCTGGTCAGAATAGATCAGTGCGGCAGTCCGACCTGGACGATCGACCGCCACTTTCACCATTCCATCGAGTCGGATGTCGATGGGAATCTGGTGGTCCCCTTAGTATTGGACGACCCCGGTGATTCTGATCAGATCCCGTTTCGCGATGACGGTTTTGCCGTCATCTCGCCCGAGGGGAGCGTGCTGGAGGAGTATTCTGTTTCACGGGCCTTGATCGACAATGGATATCGGGGGTTGCTCTTCGGCGTTGGTGTTTTCGAACCGGACAGGCTTCATTTGAATGATGTTCAGCCCATCCCCGGGGTGCCGGCCAGAGAGGGCGTCCTGTTGAGTATTCGCAATCTGTCCAGCGTGGCTCTGTTGCGACCGGCGACCGGTGAAATCGAATGGCTACAGACCGGTCCCTGGCTTAATCAGCACGATATCAACCCGCTCGAAGATGGCGGTTACAGTATTTTTGGTAACGATATTGTCCGGGGTCCGGAGAAGATTCTCGGTGATGGCCGATCCCAAATTTATGTTTATTATCCCGAGTCCGGTGAAATCATAACCCCGTATAGTGAAGTCCTTGAGCGTGTTGACATGCACACCGGGTACGAGGGGCGTTCAACCGTTTTGGAGAACGGGGACGTATTCATCGAGGAGACAAATCGCGACCGCCTGTTGCGTGTTTCGCGCCAGGGGGTCCGGTGGGTCTATGTCAATGGGCTGACGGAATCGACGAGTGGTGCCCTGCACTGGTCCCGGTATTTGCCGGCGAACTCGGTCTCAATAGATTGGTTGGAGAAAGTCCAATGCGATTAATATGGTTGATCGTGCTTGCCCTGTCCTGGCACGTTCCGGCATTCGGTTATATCGGACCCGGTCTCGGAGCCGGGGCCATTGGTGTGATGCTGGGACTCATTGCGTCACTGTTTCTGGCCCTGTTTGCGCTGGTCTGGTATCCGGTTAAGCGATTGATCAAAAAAAGGAAAGGCAAAAGCCGGCAGGACGATAACGACGGATCTTCTGATCCTGAGAAAGAGCAAGAAGGGCAAGAGCGCCCGTGATTTGGGTAACCCTTACCCTGGGTACGGTTGTCTGGATCGAGCTTTTTGTTCGTCTGCCGCTCATCGGAAGGGTGCGAGCGATCGCTAAATTGGGTGCGAAAGCGACAGCGGTGTTTTCCTCGCGCCGGATTTCGGACCACTGGAAGGAGAGAGTTTTGCTCGCCTATGCGACCCGGATGGCCCGGCTGAGCATCGTGATCCTATTTTTGCTTGTTGCCAGCTCCTTGCCGACGGCGGCCCTGTTTACGCTTGCGGGCGCAACCGGGCTGCCCGTTTGGGAGACACTGATTTCATCTGCCGGACTTCTGGTGGCCTGCGGAGTGGGTGTGGTCTACACGGTGTTACGCTTTTTTGTAACGAACAATGAATACACAGGCCACTGATTACGGGCTTTTTAGCCGTCTCCTGCATCGCCTTGTTCTCGGGAGTGATGCGCTGGCGCTTGCATCCTTTGATCTCGAGCGTTTCCGCTATCTTTCGAAGTGTCCGACCATCGACTCCAACCCGGTTTTTGTATCGGGTCTGGCCCGTGCCGGCACCACGCTTCTGATGCGCCTACTTCATGAAACCGGCGAATTTGCGTCACTGGTCTATCGTGATATGCCTTTTGTGCTTGCGCCAAACCTGTGGAGCGCCCTGAGGGGTAGCGCGTCCAATACCGGCCAGATGCGGGAAAGAGCACACGGGGATGGGCTTCTGGTCGGGGTCGACAGTCCTGAAGCGCTCGAGGAAGTGTTCTGGCGAGTTCATTGTCGGAAAGACTACATCGGGAGCGACGGTCTCCTGCCTATGCGAGCCAGTGATGAGGTGATCTGTCGCTTCAGGGAGTATATTGCACTGGTTTTGCTATCCAGGGAGGGCGGCCGCTATCTGTCCAAGAACAACAACAATGTGTTTAGGCTCGCGGACATTCGCAGGGCGTTTCCGTCGGCACACATCGTCGTGCCATTCCGCGAGCCGCTCGCCCAGGCGAACTCGTTGCTCAACCAGCATCGGCGATTTTGTCAAATGCAGAAATCCGACCCTTTTGTCCGGAAATACATGTCGTGGCTGGTCCATCATGAATTCGGACTCGACCATCGCCCTTTTGCTGTCGGAACTCATCCTTTAAATCATGCTGAACGAGAAAACGAGAGTTACTGGCTCGATCTTTGGATCAGGGTCTATTCCCACCTGCTGAGCCTGTCGCGTAGCCCGGAATTGGATCTGGTCTTTTTCAACTACGACGAATTTTGCCGTTCGCCCGGCATGGTTTGGGACTCCCTTTCCGGGAAACTCGCGATTTCCAGCCAGCTGCCCGCCGGGATTCAAATTACACCCGGGCCTGTTGCTGATGCAGGCTGGTCGGTGGACTCTAAACGCCTGGCGGAGGCTCGTGAGATTCAGGCCGGTTTGGAGGATATTTCACTAGATCTCAGGTAGTTCAGGCATTGCAACTGCGACGTGTAGGCGCATTTCAGTGCGGCTTGAGAAAGATAAAATCCAGCGGTAGATGAAATGGCCCTAAAACTGGTAACCGATTCCGATCGAAAGCTGTGATCGGCTGACGTCGAAGAGCTCGATATTGCTCTCGATACTTTCATGACTCAAGTTGCCGGAGAGGAGCCATCGTTCGCTGAGTGGGTGATTTAGCTGGGCAGAGATGACCCATTCCTGATCCTCCCGGCGGGTATCACCGAAAAATATCCGGTTGAAGGGGTCGCCGTCCCTGCGCCAGTTATACCGCGCGCCAAGGCTTCCCTGGATGGTGTCAAACATCCTGAAGGGGTATTTTGCAGACGCTGACAGGTGCAAGGTGTCGCCGGCAAAGTAGTCGGGACGCGTGTGCCAGCTTGCTTCCACGGTCCAGATCAGGAAACGGTTAACCTTTTGGAATGCGGGCTCTCCCCCCGTCTGGATACGTCCGTTAAGGCCCAGAGAGCCAAGATAACTTGTGGCGTTTTCACCCCGGGTTTCATCAATCAGTTCCCCGCGAACAGAACCTCCGAAATAGCGGTAGCCTGGTATGAGCTGCCTGTATTCGAGGCTCAGAATGTTCTGTTCGTCAATGCGGCTGAACTCCAGTTCGCTCGATACCACATTCTGCGCCATCAGGGTATATTCCCGCCGCAATCGGCCGCCGTAACTCACGCGAGTACCCAGATAAACCTGGCGCTGATCAAATTCGTCCAGGTCAGAATAGCGCCGAAACCTGACCCCGCCGATCCAGAGCCGACATCGCTCGTACTGGCAGTACTGACCCTTGGCGCCATATTCGGCAACGGCATTGAATTCGGCAAACGGGTCGGATGTCTTCAGACTTTCCGGCGCCAGCTCAAGATCAATCGGAATGTCACCCGGTAGCTTCACGCGAATGAACCTGTTTTCCGCGCCGCGGTTGGCATTCGTATCGTGCCCCAGGCCGAGGGAGACAAACCCGGACAGGGTGTTCGAACGATCATGCTCCCCGTTGAGCAACAGTTTGTTGAGTTCCTCCAGCTGTCTGGCCGCGAGTACAGGCAGTTCGCTTTTATCGGTAATCAGGCTGTTCAGTTCGATCAGCTGTTGTCGTGCTTCGAAGCTGCGGCCCTCGAGCTGTAGCGCAATGACAAGATCGAGGCGGGCCCCCATGTGGCCTGGCTGAACTTCGATTAGCCGTTCGAGGACAGGTATAGCATTGGCATAGTCCTCCAGTCGCATCGCAAACCGGCTTCGCAAGTCAAGATAAGGGACTTGGTCGCCGTATTCGTCCTCGATCGACTGCAGCCATTCGTATACTTCGACAACATCATCAGTTTCTAGACGATTCTCCAGTCGCTGTTCAAAGGACTCTGCCTGCCCGGCCTGGGCCAGGACTGCCAGCATCAGGGTGACAATTATCCGCAATACGCTGGACTTGACGTAATAGCCAGCCCGAGACATAAAGTCGGGAATAATAAAAATCATCGACAAGGTCATTAGGCGGTAGCAGGTCCTGAATGGACGGTATAATCTAAGACATTGATTTTGCCAAAATTGATTGGGTTTTTACCGATCCCCAGGAGCTGTTCCCGGCGGGTTGCGGGTATGACAGGAGAGGCCTTGCCAATGCGCATGTTGGTGCGGGATTTGTCTGATATCAATTTTTGAGAACCAGTTAACATGTTTGTCGTTGCAAAAGCGCCACATTATAGCCAGACTTTTTAGATTGGCAGAATAGTAATTCTGCGCTTAGGGTAACAATAGACACATATGGAATGGTTAAAACGTTCTAAAAATCAGCTGCTTATCCTGGTTTTTCTGGTGCCGGGCATCGTGCTTGGTGCCGATTCGGCACCGGTTGGACAGGTGATTTTTCTTTCCGGAGGTGCTGTAGCCATCCACGAGGGTGAAAAACGACCCCTTGAACAGGGCGCCGGAATACAAGTGGGCGATACCCTTGTCACCGGTAGTGATGGCTATGTGCACGTCCGGTTCGTGGATTCGGGCTTGATCAGCGTAAGGCCGGATAGCGAGGTGGTGATCGATACCTACCAGTTCGACGCCGACCAGCCGCAGGCGGGAAAAGTGAAGATCGTTCTTCGCCAGGGTGTCATTCGTTCGGCCACCGGGCAAGCCGGACAGCGGAACAAAAGCGGTTTCCGTGTCAATACGCCCATAGCAGCGATTGGTATTCGTGGCACGGATTTTGTCCTCTACGCCGATCCCTCCTTAGCCCGACTGGCGGTTAATGCCGGCGGCGTGGTCATGGCACCCTTTGGTGGGTCATGCGATCCGGGTGCATTTTCCCCCTGCAGCGGCGACTCTTCCGCGGAACTGTTTGCAAGCGCCGCAAAGGCCTTGCTGGAAGTCCGTGGGGGCGACGATTTTGCCCGGGTCACGAGCGACGGTCCATCACCGGATGAATTGATTGCCCCGCATCCCGAGGAGGCCGGCCTGTTCGACGCGTTTATTTCGGGTGCCCGCCGAACCATACAGTCGAAAATAGGCCTGTCGTCTCCCGGCGCCGAGAGCTATGAGGATGGTCTGGAGGATGTTCGCCGGTACCTCAAGGAGGAAACCCTGGTGCAGCAGGCGTTTCTGCTCGGGTCCGCCGAGTCCAGCGCGGTGCTTCCCCGTGACCGCGGGCTGGACAGCGACCCGGAGATTGTCTGGGGGCGGTGGGGCTATTACGCCGGTAACGACGCCGGTTATCAAAGTATTTCCCAGTTGCTGTACGACGACCGGCAATACGCGTTGCTCAATACGGTTTTCGCGATGCTCGAGGATCGCCAGACAAGCCGGTTGGTGCCAGAGAGCGGGCGTGCCACGTTCAAGCTCAACAGTTATGAGTCCTACATTAAGCGGGGAAGTGCCCTCGAAGAGGCGGGAATCAGTAACCCGGCACTGATAATCGATTTTGACCAAAATCGATTTGCCACGCGATTGGATGTGCACGCGGACAGTCTGCCGGGTGTTATTCAAGTGCTGGGCGCAGGCGATCTCACCGAAGACGGCTTTTTCCATAGCGACGCAAATTCACTCAGTCAGATCGACGGTGTTTTATCGGCAAAAGCGCTGGAGGCGGGGATGCTGTTCGATTACCAGGTCAGTCCGGGTGTCAACGCAGTTGGAGCCACCCAGTGGGTAAATAATAAAAGCCTTCAGTAACCTGACCCAGGTTCCAGGGCTCCGCTGGAACGGTTAGCGAGGATATCCCACCACCAAAGGTTCGCTCAGCCCCCTGACCTCAACCGGGGGCAATGTGATTACCCTTTCTTCCGCCCGCCTGCAGAGTTCGGGGCCGCACAGAATGGATTTTCCCGATAGCTTGCAAACCTCCTGCAGGTGTGATGCCAGGTTAACGGTTCTGCCCATGACGGTATACGCCCTGCGTTGCCGTGAACCGAGGTTGCCCACGGTTGCGGTGCCACTTTCCAGGGTGATGGTCATTCGTATCGCTGGGTACCCGTTGGTGTTACACCATTCGTCCAATCTGTGTAGTGTGTTCTGAATCGCCAACGCGCAGTCCAGGGCAAGGTGGCAATGATTGGATTGAGGAAGTGGAGCGCCCCAGAATGCCATTACGGCATCACCCATGAATTTATCCAGCGTACCTTTATGGCGGTGGATATCGTGGGTGATTTCGCTGAACAGTTGATTGGTGATTTCCACCAGTTGTTCAGGTTCCAGGCCCTCGCTGAGGGTTGTAAACCCATTAATGTCCGCGAATAAAACCGTGATATCGGCCCGCTGCGCATCCAGCTTTCCAGCGGGGATATTTTCCTTGATCAGCGTTCTGATCACCACGGTCGGCACATAGGCCGCGAATGCTTTGTATATGCGCCGTCTCTGGCCAAACAATTGCCATATCTCCCAGCCACCAGCGAAAAGGGTGGCAGCGATAAGGGACCCCCAGATGGGAATCGGATCGAACCAGTATCCGAGGTGGGGGAGAGCCAGCGTGGCTGTACCCAGACTAACGGCGACAATGCCAATGAAAACCCTGGCGGCGCGGGTACTGTTGGGCCAGGTTAAAGCGGCGATCAGGATCAGCAAGACCCCAATGGTGCTCTGGGTTCGCGCAAAGGGAAGTTGCGACCACGTAACATTGTCCAGTAGTCCCCTCAGCAGTACGGCATGGACTTCTACCCCAGGCAAACTGGGAGATACGGGTGTCGCCACGCGGTCCCCAAGTCCGACTGCGGATGTACCGATAAACACCATTGCGTCTTTGATCGGTGAAAGCGGCACGCGGCCGCGCAGAACCTCAGTGGCGGGAAGGGTGTGAAACACCGCCTGATGATGGAACGGAATGGAAAGAGTGCCATCCGCGTTCAGATTCTGGCAAAAACCGCCAATGCAAAGCCGTTCCCCCCACCAATGACGTGCTGTCTCTGGTGGCAGGCTGCTCCAGTTGGACAACATCGCGATGGCCAGGGTGTCGTAGCAGCGGTTCGAGCAAATCTCGGGATAAATGCGCCGGATAACAAAATCGGCATCATAGGAAGGCGTGATATGGGCGGTGTTCACCTGCTCCGGATTAAGGGTCGGGCTCAAGTCCGCCTGATTGAGAGGCTTCGGTGTGCCGCTGTCACTTTCAAGGGAGAAGGCTGTAGCAGCAACCACGCTTGGCGACGACAGGGCTTTCGACAGGGCCTTGTCTGCGAGCGGGGTCGACGGTTCCGGGAACAGAATATCGAGGCCGACGACCGCCGGCCCTTGGGCACTGACGATATCGAGGAGGTTGGCGATCTTGTCTCGTGGCCAGGGCCAGCGACCTTCCCTGGCAAGGCTGCGCTCATCGATATCAATAATGACAATGCGGGGGTCGAATGGTTTTCTCTGGCTAGGTAGCAAGGTGTCGTATACGAGCCCCTTCATCCGTCCATAAAAGCTGCCTTCTGAGGAGAGAGTCCAGATGATTAGCAGAAAGCTGAGCTGGGTCGCGACAAGCAGAAGCGCCGCGGCGCGAACGGGGGTTGAGGCGTTGCTTTGGCGTTTAAGAAAGGGCATGGTCTTGGGGTTACGGTCCTGGTGACGCGCTTCAGTGCGGGCAATCATGCATGCACGCGGGTACCCGAGTCCAGGCGCTACGGTCTGCCTTGGGGCCGCTTGCACGGGGGCGGGTGATAGCCCTCGGTAATCGGATTGACTATATATATGTCGTGGCAGTTCATGATTGTCTCTTAACCTGATGATATAAAGAAATATTTTTAGGTTGCAAACCCTCAAAAGAACTGTGTTAAGATTCCGCGGTGCTGAAATGATGGTGACTTGCCGGTAATTCAGGTGAGAAACATCTAAGTTTTGGACCGATAACCAAAAAATGTGACCGGTTTCTCAGTTAATCCCGGCGCATTCAGCATAATCAGCGGTAGTCTTCTGCGGGTCTTGCCTGTGGGAGGGCTGTTTAGCAAGTTGATGGGCCGACGGGCCCAGCCCGATGTTCGGGTCTTGCAATGTCGATTCGACTAACAATATGGAGAACTCTGAAATGAGTATTTTTAGTAACGCTTATACGACGGAACAGAAAGTCCAGGCGGTTTTTGTCGGGCTTCTGGGTCGTGCCGCCAAAACGGCCGGCCTCGATCATTACGTCGCCGCCATTGACAACCCCACCAACAATTACGGCATTGCTGAGATGCTTTCCGAGCTGGTCAACACTCAGCCCGAGTACATCAACGCAGTGGCAGGCATGGGTCGCGCCCAGCTCGTTACCTATCATTTCGAAAATCTGTTTGGCCGCCTGCCGACTTTTGACGATGATGGCAACAACTACTGGATCAATGGCCCCGGTGCCGCCGTTCCGGCTGACCTGCTGGTAACAGCCCTGATTGATGGTGCCTCCGCAGCTGACCAGCTGGTGCTCGAGAACAAGATCTCGGTCGCCATCTATATGGAAAACAACCCGGGCTGGACCATCGAGCAATCCGCCGACATCCTGGCCACTGTCACCTCAGACCCTGCAAGTGTTACTGCCGCCAAGGCTGCGGTAGATGCCGCTCTGGACCCCACTGGTGATACCTTCATTCTTACCAGCGGCCAGGACATTATCGATGGCACTGCAAAGGATGATACGTTCAGCGCCACCGAAAACACCCTCGACACCGGTGACAACCTTGACGGTGGTGACGGCGATGACGTGCTGGTTTATTCCGTCGACGGTGACGGCGATTATTTCTTCTCCGCCCCGACCCTGAACAGCATCGAAACCATTCGCGTCAATGCCCCGAGCATCTACGACACCGGCATTGAGATCGACCTGTCCAATTCCGACGGCTACAATGTGCTGGAATCTTTCCAGACCCAGGACTTCTACGGCGGTGAAGACTCCTGGCTCCAGTTCTCGGATATCCAGAACATTAATGGTACTGATATCCGCATCATCGATTCCAATATCGAGCATTACTACGGGTTCGACTCCAACGCTTCCCTGAGCATGGGTGGCAATGATGATATTGTTGACCTCTATCTGTCCGAAGTTGACGGCTCCTACATCGAGCTTTTCACCCAGGGTGCTAGCGATTCCCATGTAGACCAGATCAACATCACGTCTGCTACCCGCACGGGTCAGCCCAACGACACCACCTTCAACTACCTCTCAGATCTTTGGGCAGGTACTTATCTGAATACTGTCATGATCGACGGTGACGCAGATCTCGAAGTAGAAGACTACCTGGACTGGAATGTCAATCACGTTGACGCCAGCGGCCTGGACGCGGACCTGGTCCTCGACCTGTTTGCACAGCGCCTGGTGTATAACATCGACGGCACCGTGAACGCTGCTGCGACCACCGTGCTGAACTACATCGGTGCTCAAGGTGATGACAACCTTGACGTCGGCGGCGGCGAAGACGGTATCAGCAATATCGCTCTGGGTACCGGTAACGACGACCTGACCGTGGGCCAGATCGGCTACTACGGCGAAGACACCATGCTGGGTCACACTACTGTCGACGCTGGCGATGGCAATGACATTGTGTCGATGAGCATTACCGGTCTGCAGGACGTTAGCCTCGGTGCGGGCAATGACGATCTGTCCATCTATGGCCACGTCGATGACCTAACTACCATCCCGATGTACGACGGCGTTGGCCTGATCGATGCTGGCGATGGCGACGATGATGTGTTCGTTGGCGGCGGCGAAGACGTGTACAGCATTGGTGCTTATAGTGTCGATCTGGGTGCTGGGCACGATGACCTTGAAATGTGGGTCGATGGCAACCCCACTGTAACCGCTGGCGCCGGCAACGATACTGCCGTGATCAACGTGCTGAGCGATGTGACCTTCTTCGGTAACGATGGCGACGACAACCTCACCATCAATGGTGACGGCGTGCACATGGTCGACATGGGTAACGGCAACGACTGGGTCGATATCAACGGTGACAACGTCAGTGGTCCCGGCGACTTCGTCGATTACGGTGCCGATACCGTCACCACCATCACCACCGGTGCCGGTAACGACTCCGTCGACGTCAGCCACAACCACTACCTTGATGCGACCCTGGGCGCTGGCGATGACCAGATCACCCTGCGTGCCGAGGACCTGACCGCCGATGACATCGTGCGCGGTGATCAGGAAGACGACACCCAGGAAGGTTCCGACACCATGATCCTCACCAATACCGATGGTGAGTGGGTAGTGATCGGTGATTCCGAGACCAGCAGCACCGTTGGTTTCGAAACCTTTGATCTGCGCAACCAGAACCTGCGCATCAACTTGACTGAGCAGATGTTCAACACCGCCAACGGCGACGATGTGACCGTTAGTACTCGCAAGGCCAACGGTGTTGCCCTGCCAGTGTTGTACACTACCCTTCCTACTGTCGATGATCCCGCTGGTGTTCTCGCGGCTGAGCAGTTCGACCAGGGCATGAGCCGGGAGGAATACGAAATCATCCGTGAGAAAATGGCGGATGGGGACTACGCTGGCATCCCCGAGGGTACCGATGTTGAGGATTATCTCCTCGATAGCGGTGTCAATATCATCGACTTTGTCGATGACGACCTTACCGGCGATAGCGACCAGGTCACGAGCTATTTTGACGACCCGGTTCCCAGCGACGACGAGACCGAAGACTCCGTTTACTTCCAGCTCGAACCGGAAGGCGGCATGATCGTCGACATCACGGATGTTCCGCTGACTCTCCTGAGTGGTCGTACCTTCACTCTGGACGGTGGCAACATCAAAGATACCGTGATCGCCAATGATGCATCTATCAATGGCCGCTCCATCCTGCGGTTCGATGACGTCAGCGCCAATAACTCCATCGAAGATACTTTGATCGTGGAAGGCGCTGCCACTATCTCTGCCGCTGACCTGCGTGAAGTGGTGGGCCTTGAAAACATCATCCTCAAGTCCGACGCCAACAGCGGCCAGACCTGGAACATCGAGCTGAGCGACCGAGTTATCAACCAGACCACCGGTTCCGCCACCCTGTTCATCAAGGTGGACGCCGAGGTGCCTGCGGGTAGCCGCCTCAACATCACCCTGGACGACTCTGTTCCCGTCTCCACCAACGACGTGGTAATCGAGGGTAATAACAATATTGAGGTGTATATCAACGGTACCCTGGTGACCGAGAACGACATGATCAACGGCACCGACTTCAACAGCGGTCCGAACTCGATCACCGTTCAGGAAGCATTGATGTTCACCACCAATGCGGATTCACTGATTGGCGCCGGCAACTTCTATGCGCAGTCCGTCAACCAGGTACAGGAGTCGGATTCCGCTGAAGGCCTTGGCGAAGATGACACTCTGCATCTGGGCTTTGCGCCGTCCAACGCGGGCGACGACCTGGAAGACCAGCTCAACGACGTTATGATCACCGGTATCGAGCACGTGCGGTTCACCACCAGTGACTTCACCGGTCTGACCGGCAATAACGTGCAGATGGAGCGTCTCAGCCTGGGCGAGGACTTCCTCGACAACCTGCAGTCTCTCACCACCGGTGTCGGCGACGACTTCCTTGGCGAGATGGAAGGCGAGAACTACTACGGTGACGTCATTGAGTACTACCTGAACGCCGGCGATGATTTCTTCAATGGTGAAGATAGCGACTCTTACTACGTGGACGCGGGTGCCGGCAACGATACCGTGGATCTCGACGGCAATGCCGACGATTCCACCGTCTACGGCGGTGCTGGCGACGACGACATCACCACCGGTGAAGGCGATGATTACATCGACGGCGGTACTGGCAATGACACCATCGACGCTGGAGAAGGCAACGACGAGATCTACGGCGGAACCGGTAACGATGACATCTATGCCGGAGAAGGCGATGACTACGTAGAAGCTGGCGACGGCAATGACGAGGTCTACGGTGATTACGGCAGCGATACCATCTACGGTGGCAACGGCAACGACTACATCGATGGTGGAGAAGACGACGACGACCTCTACGGTGGCGCCGGCAACGACACCATCTACGGTGGCGAAGGCGACGACTACATCGAAGGTAATGCCGGAGACGACTTCCTGAGCGGTGAAGACGGCGACGACACCATCCACGGTGGCGACGGCAACGATACAATCGATGCCGACAGTGGCGACACCACCGTTACCGGCGGTGCCGGTGACGATGACATCACCGTGGACGATACCCTGGACACCGCCGACTCCATCGATGGTGGTACCGGTAACGACAGCCTCTCCCTCACGGTTGCGGATGTCCTGACGGATGTCGACTTCACCAACCTGTCCAACCTGGAAGCGCTGTTCCTGTCCAGTGGCAGTGATGGCCTGACGGGTGCTGCGGAGTTTGAAGCCGCCGGGTTCCAGTCCGTTTACGCGGGTGCTGGTGACGACGCTCTGGACTTCTCCGCGGTAACCAGTGCCAGCCCGCTGTTCATCGACGGTGGTACAGGTGCTGACACCATTGAGGGCGGTCGCGGTTCCGACACCATCAACGCCGGTACAGGCGCGGATAGTGTTGACAGCAGCACCGGTGCTGACATGATCGACCTGGGTGTCGACGCAGATGTTGATACAGTGGCCTACTCCGAGTCGTTCCACGGCGCCCTCACCGGCGTTGGTACTGGCGCGGATATGATCACCAGCTTCAACACCGCGGACGACATGCTGGAGATCCTCGGTAACCTGTTCACGGCTATTGATGCCAATACGGACACGTTCATCAATGTCGCGGCCAACAACAACGCGGTTGACGCCTCCGTCGACGAACTGGTAGTTGATACCAGCCAGGCGGTAACGGATGCTGATCTGACCACTGATGGCTTTGCCAACCTGCTGGCCCATTTGAACAACGGGCTGCAGACTGCCAATGCCGGTGACAACCTGCTGTATCTGGTTCAGGGTCAAAGCGACACCGCCCTGTACTTCTACCAGGAAGACACTGGCAACGGTAACATCGAAGCCAACGAGATCCGTCTCATCGGTGTGTTCGATAACGCGCTGCTTGACGCGGCCAACGTGGGTAACACCGTCTAATAGCGAGTAAACCCGGTATCCAGCCCGTAACCTCGGGCTGGATGAACAACAGGACCCGCCCCCCACAAGGGGGCGGGTTTTTTTATGGTCGGATGGCACGAGCTGTGCGTTTATTGTCGGCATCACGACGTTGCGATGTACAAGGGTTGTCCATATCGTGCCAAAGCCGGTACCACACCGTCTTAAGGGCTGATAGAATTGCCCCCGTTGCCGCCGGGCGGCAGAAGGGGAAGTTTTGCCAAGACGACCCGTGCGTATACAGGCCCGAACGATAACGATAGTGCTCGCGAATTCCATTGCCGGCATAACCGGCGGGAGAACGACTTCCGTCAACGATTTTGAACAAACCATCTGGCCAAGCGTATGGAGTTGTTGTCAGTCAAATTTTTTTCCGGAAGCCAGGCTGATCTTGGTCAGAAAACCGCCATGTGTCTTCTTGGTGCGGGGGCTGACAGGCCGGTGGGTGCAGTTGAAGAAGCCCGCTTGCGGGCCGCGGTTGAAGCGCTAATCAGTAGCGACCCCTTTTACGGTATCGAGATTGGTTCGTGGCCTCGGGGGTTGCTTACCGGGGCTCCGGGTGAGGACTGTGCCGCCGGCTGGATTGTGGCGCTGGTGGTCACCCTGCAGCGACTCGCCTACGAATGGGTCACGGTGGGTCAGGTGCTGTCGCTGGGGGCAGAGAAAAGTCTGGTGGCGCTGCCCTGGATGCGGCGCTCGGTGCTTGATCAGGCCCTGAAAATGGTGCTGGCAAATTTTTCCGAGCTGGCCGCGGACGAGCATGGTGAGGCCCGCGGGAAGTTCATACAGCAAGTCGGCGCCTGGCTCGAATCGGCACAACCGGCGGGAATGGCGCCCAATAGCCTCCGTTTTGCCCACGCAGCGGCGGCGCGGGGAATTCCTGTCAATCTGCGGCCCGGTGGTGTGCTTCAGTTCGGCTGGGGTGCCAATGCCTTTTCGATGTTCAGCAGTTTCAGTAGCGGCACCAGCAACATTGCCACCCGCTGTGCCCGCAATAAAATGATGACCAAGGAAGTACTCCGCGACGGGTTCCTACCGGTACCTCAGGGTGTGCTACTGCAAGGCGATCGCAACCTCGAGAAGATCGCCAATGAATTCGGCTGGCCGTTGGTGGTCAAGCCCAACGGCCAGGACCAGGGCAAAGGGGTGGTGGCGAATATACGATCCCTCGATCTGCTGAAACGCGCCTTCCTGGAGGCCCAGAAGGCGGGCTCCGACGGGGTCATCGTTGAAAAACATGTGGAGGGCGATGATCACCGCATCCTTGTGGTGGGTGGGCAGATGTTGATGGCCACCCGGCGAATCAACGCCGGTGTCACGGGCGACGGGTTCAGCACCATCGCCGAGCTGGTGGCGCGGGAGAATACCAATCCCCTGCGGGGCGTCAGTAAACGGAGCCTGATGATCAAGTTGGACCTTGATGCCGAGGCGTTGGCGTATCTCAGGGAGCAGGACTACGACGCAACCTCAATACCGGATAACGGTCAGTTTGTGCCGTTGCGCAGGACCGCGAATATCAGCACCGGTGGCACGGCAATCGATGTTACGAGGGATATTCATCCCGATAATATTGCCGCGGCTGAGCGAGCCGCGCGCCTTGTCGGGCTGGATATTGCGGGTGTCGATTTTCTGTGTCCCGATATTTCCCGGTCATGGAAGGAAGTGGGTGGAGCGATCTGCGAAGTGAATGCCCAGCCCGGTTTTCGTCCCCACTGGCTGGGTGACCCCGGTCGCGATATCAATGGCGAAATCATAGACTGGATCAGGGGCGACGGACAGGGGCGGATTCCGGTGACACTGGTGTTGGGCACCTCCGGGGTTGCGCCGGTTGCCGACTTGCTCGAGTCCATTTTGGCGGCTCAGCCGGCAAAAGTCGGGATCAGCGGTTCCAGTGGCGTAAGAGTGGGTGGTTACGAGATTCGGGGCGAGTCAGTGCCGGGATTTCTTGCGGCCAGAATGTTGCTTGCCGAGCCCGATGTGCAAACGGCCATCTTCCAGGTGGATCACCGGGACATTGCCAGGCACGGCCATCCCTGTGATCGCTATGATGTCGTTGTACTGGGTTCCGGTTCCACGGGAGAGTCCGGTGGCACAGGTCGCCTTCACCCCCGTGAGGTCGGTTTGCTGCGATCCGCCGCGGAACGGGCAAATGCGGCACTGGTCGTCTCCGGTCGGGATTTGCGCAGCCTGGCCCAGGGAGCGCTGTCTCGGGGGCAGCGGGTCATTGCCGTGGGTTTATCCGGTGGGGGAAACGATGCCTCGAAATCGGAAATCCCGCCCGTGGAGCGGGTCTATCTGACACCGGGGGGAACCACCATCGTCCATCGGGTCAGGGGCGGTGCGCGGGTGTTGGCCAGGCTGGATTCCAGTATTGCGGATTCGCCGCACTTGCGGACGATACTTTTTGCCGTAGCCGCCGCAGTCGGGCACGGTATCGAGGCGGGCGCCATCAAGGCGGCGGTGTCCGCCCACGTGAAATTGCCGGTTGAACATGAAAGAGAGTTACCGGTTCAGTGAGAGTTTAACGGTCAAGGTGGGGTTATGGAGTCGATAATCAATCAGGACACGTTGCGACAGGGTCCGCGGGAAAAGATGCGCTACGGCGATGTACAGGTTTTTGATGATCTGTTGCCCGTCGACTTGTACAAGAGGTTGTTGGGCACAATGCCCCGGATCCCCTGGCGTTTTGGCTGGAACACGCCTTCCAATCCCAACCATCGTTACTGGCACCACGAGGTTGGCAACGGCAACAAAAGCAATACCCAGGACGTGTCAGACAATGTGCGCCGTCATCCCGCGAAGGTGTTCGCCGATTACCAGGACTGGCTGCTGGGCACTCTCGTACCCCCTGACACGAAGATTTTGCGCTTCTACCTCAACGCCCACACCTTCGGTACCGATGGTTGGCCCCACACCGATACGGACCGGGAGGAAGAACTGACCACAGTGCTTTATCTCACTTCGCGGTGGAAGCCCGAATGGTGCGGCGAAACCGTGGTTTTTGACGACAGGAAAGATATCGAAGCGGCGGTATTGCCCCGGCCCAACCGGCTGCTTTCGTTTCCGTCCAATCGTCTGCACTGTCCCCGACCGCTCTCCAAGGCGTACGAAGGGATGCGGGTGGTACTGGTAGTCAAGTTGGGCTCTCCGACCGGCAAGGGCAGTTTTTTCAATGGTATCTAGCTCGCGGGGCAGGCCGACAATGTCTGACAATAATCACCAGGAGAACGGGATGTCAGTGGAGCAGGATTACGACGTGGTGATCTGCGGAGCGGGTCTTGGCGGATTGGCGCTGGCCCGGCAGCTGTCCCTGAACAAACCGGGTTTGCGTGTGGCGCTGATAGAGGCCCGGGGTGCCGATATCCCCAAGGCCGCCTGGAAGGTGGGTGAATCGACCGTCGAATTCGGTGCCCATTACCTGCGTGACCATCTGCAGCTGGGGAGTTATCTCGAGTCCGCGCACCTGTCCAAACGCGGATTGCGGTTCTTCTTTGGGGATGCCAGGGGCAAGGTTCAGGATCGCCCCGAGTTTGGCTCCGCTGCCCCGTCTCCCTTTATCACCTACCAGCTCGACCGCGGTGTTCTCGAGCACGATTTGCGGCAGTTTGCACGGGATGCCGGAACCACCCTCCTCGAAGATTGTAAAGTCACGCAAATTGAAGTCGGGCCCGATGAGACACCGCATCTGGTTCGTTACAAGGCGGGGGATGGACAGATCCGGGAGATTACCTGTCGCTGGCTTGTGGATGCGTCCGGTCGACGCCGCCTGATTCAGAACAAGTTTGATCTGTCGGTACCCTCCAAGGGTCACGCCTGCTCCTCGGCCTGGTTCCGGGTCGAGGGACTGCTCGATGTCGATAACCTGGTGGATCCGTCGGAGCGCGACTGGCATGAACGGGTTCCCGGGCAAAAGCGCTACCTATCCACCAATCATTTTGTTGGAGAGGGGTACTGGGTGTGGATCATTCCGCTGAGCGGTAACGCCACCAGCGTCGGTATTGTTTGCCGCGATGCCGTGCACCCCTTCAATACCTACAACACATTTGACAAGGCCCTGGCCTGGCTCGGAGACCACGAACCGCGCCTCGCGGAGTTCGTCGCCGGGCGCAAGCCCCTGGATTTTCGCGTGATGAGCCAGTACAGCTATACAAGCAAGCGGATTTTCTCGACCGACCGCTGGGCATGTATTGGCGAGGCGGCGGTATTTTCAGACCCTTTCTATTCGCCGGGCCTCGATTTCATCGGCATGACCAATACCATTACCGTGGATATGATCGACAGGGATATGCGCGGAGAGCTTAAACCCACGCAGGTGGAAATCTACAGTCGTTACGTCATTTTACTCAACGACCAGATTACCCGGTTCAACCAGCACGGTTACGATTATTTCACCGATGAGGTGGTGACCGCGGCCCGGGTTCTATGGGACGTCAGCGCCGCTTGGGGGTATATGTGTCCCCAGTTTTTCAATTACGTGTTGATCGACAGTGAAAAGCAGGCGGCGTTGCGCAAGGTCACTAACACGTCCTACATGTTGTTGGCGACCAAACTCTACGCATTGCTGGATGAATGGCTGGCTGCCCGAAAGGCCGGTGGTGGTCGCTTTACCTACGAATTTTTCAATTACCTCAACCAGCAATGGTTGCTCGAGTTCAGGAAGGGCAATCTCCAGGAGCACGAATCGATTGATGCCCTTTGCGCGCAGCATGCCATTAATATGGAGTTCTTCGAGAAATTGATCATGGCTGTATTCTATCTGGCCGTGGATGACTTGTACCCCGAACGACTGGCCCAGCTCGAGCCTATCCGCGCCTTCGATATCAGCCGACTGACCCTCGACCCGAAACGTTGGAGCGAGGTACAGACGAATGTCGAGAAGGGTGAGGATTTCGACTTCCGTTACATTTATCGCGAAATGAAAAGCAAGCTGAAACTTCGCGCAACCCAATGATTAGGTGAGCACATGACACAAGATATTACTTCCCGCTGCCTGGACATTCTTGGCAAGTTTGTCGAGGATGCGGATGATATGGAGAATATTCGGCAGGGTGCATCCCTGCTCGGCACAGGAAGTCTCGATTCACTGTCGATGGTCAATCTGGTCGTTGAGCTGGAGTCGGAATTCGGCATTGCCATCGAATCAGACAGCCTCGAAACGCTGTTTCAAAATCTTGATTCACTGGTCAATCATATCGCCGCCAGGACAAAATGATCGTTTTGAATTCCAGCTCCGGGGCCGATTTACCCGAACCGGCACGATTGCTTTCCCATTGGTCGACCTCGGATCCGTCACGGCCCGCGGTGCTCGATGGGGCGAATGTCGTTAGTTACGGTGATCTGCATGCTCGGGTAACAATGCTGGCCGACTGGTTGCGGGAGCAGGATGTGGGGCCAGGCCGCCAGCTGGCACTGGTGCTGCCCAATTCACTTGGGTTCATAATGTGGTTCTTTGCCGGCCTGGAGGCGGGAGCTGTGGTCGCTACGCTCGACCCGGCGCTGAAACCCGACGAGCGCGAGCGTATGCTCCGCAGCGGCAAGATCGATTTCGTCGCAATGGCTGGTAATGGCGAGGACTCCGACCACTGGCTGGTATCAGGTGTGTGGGCTGCCCCCGAGCCCGTTACTTTGTCGACCCGTCGAGCCCCGCCGTCGAAGACCTTGCTACCCGAGGGAACGGTTCTCCACCGCTTTTCCTCAGGATCAACGGGGCAGCCCAAACACGTGCTGTATAGCGCCGAAAACCTGCGAGAAGACTATCGCCATTTGTGTGCCGCTCTCCCTCTCGGCGAGAAGGACGTGTTCCTGGGTGTGACCCCCTTTTTTCACGCCTTTGGCGGCCTGGGACTGATGGCCGCGTTTGCGGTCGGTGCTGTCACTATTCCCCTGCAGCGATTCATGCCTGCCGATGTTCTCCGGACAATGGCGGATTGCAGGCCGACGGTGTTCTTCGCGACGCCGCCGATGGTTGAGATGCTGGGCAGGTGCCACGTCTCCGAACAACACTCGGCGGCCCTGAACGCCCTCACCACCTGTATTTGCGCCACGGGCAGGTTGAGTGTCCGGGCCCGGGATCTGTTTCGACAGCGGTTTGGTCTCGAACCATATGTGCTTTACGGATCGTCGGAGACCTTGAGCGCCACCTTGACCGGTGGCGAAAATTTTATAGAAGGCTGTGTCGGTCGGCCCATGCCAGGGGTCGAGATCGCCATTTTTGATGACAACAATGCCACACTGGCGCCCCTCGCCCCCGGGCGTGTCGGGGTCCGGGGCGGCACCTGCATCGACGGCTATGGCTTTGGTGGGCCGGCGCTGAACCTGATAGACGGTTATTTGTTGCCCGGTGACCGGGGATACCTGGATGAGTCTGGCCGTTTGTATATTCTCGGTCGAGACGACGTTATCAATATTGGCGGATACAAGGTGGACCGCTACGAGGTGGAAGCCGTCATTCGGGATCTGGCCGCGGTAGAGTTTGTCCATGTTACCGAATATGACCGAGCTGGCCAGCCTGCCCTGCGGGCGATTATCGAGTCGACCGACCCGGCGCTCAGCAGTGCTCTGGTGATCGATCATTGTCGTGCCGCGTTGGCCCCTTATAAGGTGCCGGGGCGTGTGGACATCGTCGGCAGTCTGCCTCGAGATGCCAATGGAAAAGTGAGGCTTGCCGATTTGAACGCGGGAGACCCGGCATAGGATGAATGGAATTGATATCAAACAGGGACGATCGTTCAGGGTTGACACCTCTCTGCCACTGGATGACGTCCTGGGCACCTTGCTGACCTTGAAGCCGGAGCTGCCTGCCAAGCGTGAACTTGTCGCCTTTCTGGGCGGACCGGAGCACATTCCCGAGGCGCAGACCCGTGGCTGGTACCGTCGCGCCTGGTGGGGATACTACGCGGCCAGGGTGCTTTACCAGTACTCAATTGCAGGGCGGAGTGAGGAAATTACAAGATTGGTTCTTCCTGTCGATACCACGCCGCTTCAGGAGGCCCTGGCAGCGAACAAGGGCGTCATCCTCGCCTGTAATCATCTGGGCCCCTATCCCGCACTGTACGACGCACTTCGGCGCGCCAGTCCCGAGAAAATACTGACGCTGACCTCCAACAAGGAGCGCTCAGGTGAAGATATGGTGCATGTGACCAGCCCCGAGGAACAGAAACTCTCGCTTGTACGAAGTATGCTGTGCCTGCGCAAAAACGGTATTGTCCGATTGGCCCCCGACGGGAGGGTTGTGGGCGAGTCGACCCTGTTCTTTCGATTTATGGGCCAGCGGGTGCGCATGGGCAACGGCGTTGGCGCACTGGCGGGTGTGTCGGGTGCGAAGACCCTCTACTGCACCGCCACCTGGGTTGCCAGTAACAAGATTCAGATACGGATAGAACCCCTGCGGTTGGGCGATCGGAAGGACAGCGATAAAGATGGTGCGGTGCAGTGGTACACGGCCTACTTGCGCAGACTGGAAGCTCAGATACGCGCCCGACCTCAGGATATCGGTTTTCGCAGTGGCCACATTCTTGCCCACCGGGGCCGTCTCAAGCATTATCCTGCCCCCCGTTGACCAATGGGGCATAGAAGACAACACATGCAAGGCAGGATATTGTCCAATGAAAGCTGAACAGGTGATACCCGTCCGCAGTAGTGGCTGGAAGCCGAGAGTTTTCGCGGGTATGGCCGGCTTGTCGCCCGGTTTGCGCGACGTTATCCGGGACGAAGGCTCACTCACCGACATTCTCGAGGCGCTCTGCGGGAAAGATTTCAACGTGCGCGTCCTTTCGCAATCGTTGTCACGTCCCGCGCTGGATGAATGCGCCTTGCTCGAAATTGATAATCGACGCTGGGCGCTGGTGCGTGAAGTGCTGCTGCTGGCCGGTGACTCGCCACTGGTGTATGCGAGAAGTGTTCTTCCATTGGACACCCTGACGGGTCGCCATCGACGATTGCGTCAGTTGGGACGCACGCCCCTGGGGAGGGTATTGTTTTCGGACCCTTCGATGACCCGTGGCGACATGCAGTTTGCGCAGTTCCGTTTCGCACTGGGGGGAGCGAAATTTGGTGATCATGTAATTTGGGGGCGGCGGTCGGTTTTTTATCTCGCCGGAAAACCCTTGTTGGTGAACGAGATATTTCTTCCACATTTGGACAGCCTGTGCCAGGTCGGGGTGACAGGCAAGTGAACATCATGCCATGGCGTCCGATATGGATCGGTTGCTCCCGGCGTGACTGTACTTTTTTTGGCGGTAGCCCAGGAGGCCCTTGAGGTGCGTACATCTGCGGAAATCCAACATACGCCAGGGATGATGTTCCATCATCCCATCGCGTTTTTCATCGGCTGCGTTTTCGTCACCCTCGGTGTTCTCGCCCACCTACCGATGTTCATGCACGCGGCGGACATGGGTTACCGCATGGTGGGAATGCCCATGGATGCCACCATGCTGACAGGGATGGGCCTGATTCCTCTTGGGTTATTGCTGTCGGGTTACGGCCTGATGCCGAGGCTCACGGCGTTGCAGAATCGACCACAGACCCAGCAGCTCTTCCACGTCGATGACATCGCGCGGCTCAATAGTCGCCATTGGCAGCTCGTGGTTGTGCTGTTCGTGGCGGTGGCGGTGGACGTGATGAAGCCCGCGACCCTAGGGTTTGTCATACCGGGTATGATCGCAGAGTACGGCATCAGCAAGCCGACGGCGAGTTCCACCGCCTTGGTTGCCCTTACCGGCACCACGGTGGGCTCCGTCCTCTGGGGTTGGCTGGCGGATGTCATGGGTCGCCGGTCGGCGATTCTGCTGTCTGCATTGATGTGGCGGTGAGGGCTCCTTGGCCCAACTGACCTTCTCCAGCTTCTTTCAGCGGAATTGCATTAGAGGGGGCTGAAACCCAATCGCGTCCACGCGTGGGCAGGGCAGTACACAGGGTGT
>PABE01000016.1 GCA_002702725.1 Porticoccaceae bacterium | reverse complement strand
GGCGGCGGCAAGGATGGGGCGCCCAAGGGCGCCCTTTCCATTGTCGAGCAGGCCGCCGCCAATACATGACTCAACGGGTTCTTGATATGAGAAGCAGAAAGAAATTACTGGCGCTGGCCATTGCGGCTGCGCCGGCCTGGATTGCCCAGGGAGCGATGGCGCAGGAAGCCGATGCGACGAAGCCCGAAGTGCAGACGGGCGCCATTGAAGAGGTGGTGGTCGTCGCCCGGTTGAAGAGCGCCGCCGAGAACGTGGTTTTCGAGCGAATGGAGCACGAAGCCGTCACGGATCTGCTCAGTGCCGAACTGATCGGCCGGATCGGTGATTCCACTGTCGCTACAGCTCTGCGCCGTGTACCGGGCGTGACCCTGGTGGACGATAAGTTCATTTACGTTCGCGGTCTGGGTGAGCGCTATTCAAGCTCGCTGCTCAATGGCGCAACGGTTCCTTCACCGGATTTGACTCGCAGTGTACTGCCGCTGGATATTTTCCCGACCAGCATTGTTGAGTCCCTGTCGGTTCAGAAAGGCTACAGTGTCGACATGCCCGCGGCATTTGGTGGCGGTAGCGTCGATATCCGCACCAAGAGTATTCCCGAGGAGTTCGTGCTGAATGTCGAGGTGGGTACCAGCCACAATACGGAGACCAGTGGCAGTGGTCTTTCCTATGACGGCGGCGGTGACGACTGGTGGGGAACCGATGACGGTACCCGGGAGTTGCCCGGCCGGGTTCGCCGTGCGCTGGATGACTTCCAGGGGGATATCGGTACCGCCAATATCCTGAACTTCCTGCGTCGCCAGGACGCCAGTAATACGCTGGACGATGCCGAGATGGTCAACCGGGAACTGGCAAAGGCGTTCAACCGTGACCTCAACATCTATGAAGACGATGTGGGAGAAAATTTCGAAGGCGAGGTCAACGTCGGCAACCGGTTTTACCTGGATAACGGCATGGAGATCGGGTTTCTGGCCGGCGGATCCTATGACCACGGCTTCGACACCGTCAATACCATTGACCGGGACTTTGTCGATCCGAGCGAGCGGTTTGGCAAGCGGGAGGAATCCACCCGCAGCGTGAACATCACCGGCAACGTCGGCCTGGGTCTTCGGGTCAACGAAGAGCAGGAGATCAGCACCACTACGCTGTTCCTTCGAAACACCGACGATGTTGCTGCTATCCGCGATTTCCATAACGACAACCGGCCGCTGTCCAGTGGTCAGGGTACCCGTACCTACGATATACGCTATGAAGAGCGCGAGATGCTGGTTAATCAGATCAAGGGCCGCCATGTCTGGGGAGATGAGACACGGGATCTGCTCGGCCTTGAGTGGGTACATGAAAAACTGCCGTTTCTCGATCAGCTGAAGTTCGACTGGTACTACTCGGATTCCGAAGTAACCAATGATATTCCCAATGAAGTGTCCGTCGTAGCGCTGACCAGCAATGACCCGGTCACCGACCGGGTACTCACCTCCAACGTCCAGCTCAGTTCAAGCATGGCCCAGTACCGGTTTACGGATCTCGAGGATGATGTTGAGAGTTATGGTGGCAGTGTCAGCCTGCCGGTGTTCCTGGGGGATTTTGATATCGAACTGACCGGGGGGTGGGACTATGTCCGCAAGACCCGGACGTATAAGCAGCTGGATTTCGGTATCGGAACCACCTCGGGTAGCGCCTCATCCATCACCGATCAGGAACTCGATGTCCTCTTTGGCGACGGCAATATCGATAACGATGAACTGGGTTTCGGGTTGATCGTCTCGCCGTCCACTGCCCGGAGCTATCTGGCTGCGATGACCAACGACTCAGTGTTTTTCAAAGGCGATGTCACCTGGCGAGATACCTGGCGAATGATTGCCGGTGCCCGCTACGAAGAGTACATCCAGGTCGCCATTCCATGGCAGCCCCTCAATTACACGACGGGGCAGATTTCCATGGACCCGGAGGAACTGGCCCGCGGGGTGTTCACGGACGATCAGGTCTATCCCAGTCTGTCTTTGATCTACATGGCCAATGATTTCTGGGCGGAGACTTTCCAGTTGCGTTTTGGCTATTCGGAGACAGTGGTGCGGCCTGACTTGCGCGAAGTCTCAGATGCCAGTTATCGGGATCCGATTACGGACTTCCTGGTCTTCGGTAACCCGGATGTGGTGCCATCGGATATTACCAACTATGATGTTCGTGCCGAGTGGTTCTTCGGCAACGGCGACAGTTTTACTGTTTCGCTATTCTACAAGGATATCGACAACCCCATTGAGTACTTTGAGACCGCCGGCGGGGATAACCTGATTGCCTCGGAGATTGTCAATGCCGAGAGTGCCGAGATGCAGGGTGTCGAGGTGGAATGGCTGAAGGAGCTGTCCTTTATGGGCGACTTTTTCTACCCGTTCTTTGTTGCCGGCAATGTGACCTTTCTCGACCATGAACTGGTGGCCGGCGATAACGCCGACGCGCCGACCAATCCAACCAGAGGACTGTCCGGTGCGTCAGACTATGTCGCCAATATTCAGCTGGGGTTTGACTCCGACGACGGTAAACATGCGGCAACGCTGGTTTACAACGTCTTCGGTGAACGGCTTTTTACCGCCGGCCGATTGGGCTCTCCCGATACCGAAGAGCAACCTTTTCATTCCCTTGACCTGACCTATTCTTATTATCTCAACGATAATTTCACCGTCAAAGCCAAGCTCAAAAACCTCCTCAACGAGGAAGTGTCACTCGAGCAGGGCGGTGTAACAGTGTACGAAGAAGAGAAGGGTATGGAAGGGAGTCTGTCTGTTCAATGGCAATTTTGAACACTTTCGCCTAAACGTTGAAGCCGCATCCTTGATGCGGCTTTTTTCGGGCCATAGCTTTTCTGCCTTATAGGTTGTACCGAATTTGTATATACGAGCCCCAGTTGGCTATACTTGGCCCCTTGAAGGGAACAGAGATAGCCGATGGGTGACAAGAAAAAAAAGGTCGTCAACAAAAAGGACGGTCAGTTTATCATTCGCATTAGCAAGGAAGAGCGCAAGGCCTTCATTGAGTTATGCGAGTCTCTTGATACCTCCGCAGCCAGAGAGATACGCCATTTTATCCGTGCCTTTATTGCTCGTCATAATCCCGATGAAGCTCCGGCGAAACCTGAGGCCGAGGGGGAGCAGGCACGTACCTGATCCCCACTCCAGCCCGGGGAATCCTCAGCGGATCGATACCCTCATGTCGGGGCTATCTTCATTTTCCCGAACAATATCGTAGATAAACCGCTTTTTCAGTCCGTGCACCGGTACGGCTGTGCCTTCCTCATAGCTGCGGCCGAAGGTAACGGCCTGGAGATTTCGGATTGTCGCACTGTCGAAAAACCCGCGGGGAGAAGACTCCACTATCACGATGTTGTCCGCTTTCCCCTGGGCATCGATGGAGTATTGCACCAGCACCTCTCCGGTCAGTGCCCGGCGCAGCGCCAGCTTCGGATAGACCGGCTCGGGCTGGAAAATCGTTTCACCACTCTTTATATCCAGACCTTTCAGTCCGGTTACTTCAACATCGTAAAACGCGTTTCCCGCCAGCGCCGCGGTGGATGCTGCCAACAGCGCATATGATAGGACAAACATGTTCGCTAATTTCATTTCCAACCCCCTGAAACATTTTTAAGTCTTGATCGGCGCCCTCTATGGGATGCATCCGATATACCGAGTATATACAAAGTGTGGTTTGCTGCAAATATTTTTCGTTTTTTCCCGAAAATGTCATTATTTCGTCATATTTGCGTGATAAGTCCTTTCGCCCTGTGCAAGACGGGTCTTGCAATTGGCTATTGCTTTTCGATATCAGGCAGTGGCGATTGAAGAAATAGTATCCAAGCTCCCGCTGAGGCTTCACCGCCTGCGGTTCACGATGAAATCGGGAATGCTGTTAGAATGCTCCTTTTGCCGCTCCCCGACGCAAACGGCGGCTGACAAGCCGACAACCACTTTATGAGAGATAACGCCTTTAAAGATCCGCGACGGGAATATTACCTGTTCCTCAGTCGACTGGGCTTTGCGGTATTCCTCGTCTTGTTGATGGTCGGAGGGATCCTTTGGCGCTATTACCACCTGCAAATCGTCGAGCACGACCGGTTCGCCACGCAATCGGAAAGTAATCGCGTCCATGTTCGGCCAAGCCCCCCCACCCGCGGCCTCATTTACGACCGAAACGGCGTTTTGCTCGCCGATAATCAGGCTGGCCTGACGTTGTCGATTGTCGTCGAGCGCGCCGACGATCTGGACCAGCTGCTCAAGGAGCTTGATGCTCTGCTGGGACTGGAAGCCGAAGAGCTGGACCGCTTTAAAAAGCAGGCTCTGAGGCGAAAGCCCTACGAGCCCGTCCCCCTCAGAATCAACCTGACGGAACGGGAGCAAAGTCTGCTTGCCGTCAACGAATACCGGCTTAACGGCGTCGAAATTACCGCCCAGCTTGTCCGCTATTACCCCCATGCGGAACTCTTTTCCCATCTTCTCGGCTATGTTGGGCGAATCAATGAGCGGGAACTTCCCGAACTCGATCCGGTGCGTTACAGCGGTACCTATGTGATCGGCAAGACCGGTGTCGAGAAATTCTACGAAGACCAGTTGCTCGGGCAGGTGGGCTACGACTATGTGGAGACCAACGCACGCGGGCGGGTAATGCGGGTGCTGGAGCGCATACCGCCCGCAGTGGGCCAGGATCTCACCCTCAATGTCGATATCCGTCTTCAACAGGTGGCGTACGAGGCCCTGGAAGGGGAGCGGGGCGCCGTGGTTGCGCTTGACGTCAAAACCGGAGGGGTACTGGCCATGGCCAGCCGCCCGGGATTCGATACCAATCTGTTCGTGACCGGCATCAGCCACAAAGACTACAACGCCCTGCTAAATGACCAGGATCATCCGTTGTTTGATCGGGTGCTTCAGGGGCAATACCCTCCCGGTTCCACAGTCAAGCCGGTTTTCGGTTTTGCTGCCCTCGAAACCGGGGTGATGACCCCTGATTCGACGATTTTTGACCCCGGATTCTTTCGTTTGCCTAACAGCACCCACAAATACCGCGACTGGAAAAAGGGTGGCCACGGCGCCCGTATCGATTTGCACGACGCCATCGTGCAGTCCTGTGACACCTATTTTTATACCGCCGGCGTAAAGATGGGCATCGATAGCCTGCATTACTACGGCACCAAGTTTGGTTTTGGCGAGCCCACCGGCATTGATCTGCCGGCGGAACGGGGCGGATTAATGCCCTCAAGGGAATGGAAGAGGGGCGTTCGGGGCGTGTCCTGGTACCCGGGGGACACCGTCAATACCAGTATTGGCCAGGGGTTCATGCTGGCGACGCCCCTTCAATTGGCAGTCTCGGCAAGCAGGCTGGCCAACCGTGGCGAAATCCGCGAGCCGCGCCTGGTCATGAAGGTGGGTGACGAACCGGTCGCGTCTCCGGTGTCTGACAAACCCATTGTCGGCCCCCCCGAGCATTGGGATGCGGTAATCGAAGCGATGCGGGATGTGGTCCACGGCCAGCGGGGGACTGCCAAAATTATTGCCAGGGATTTGAATTATCTGATTGCCGGCAAGACCGGTACCGCCCAGGTGGTCGGCATTCGGCAGGGGGAAACGTACAAGGCTGAAGAGCTTGAAAAGCGCCAGCGGGACCATGCCCTTTTTATTGCGTTTGCCCCTGCTGACGATCCCGAAATTGCCGTCGGCATCATTGTCGAGAACGGCGAACACGGCAGTTCCACCGCGGCGCCGATTGCCCGGAAGTTGTTTGATACCTACATGGCCATTACCTACCCCGAGGAATTCGCCCGTGTACCAGACTGACTATGTCCGTCGCATGAAGCCGGAGGGCAGCGGCCTTTACGGCGGCACCCGTTGGCAGGGGTTGTCTGTGGATGTCCCTCTGCTGGTGCTGTTGCTCGTCCTGGCCGGCACGGGGCTTTTTGTGCTTGCGGGCGCTTCCGCCGATGCCCCTGCCTACGTTTTCCGTCAGGCGGTGTATATGGGTGTCGGTTTTGTCATCATGCTGGTTACAGCCCAGTTTTCGCCACGGTTCCTGAGACGCTGGGCGGTGCTGCCATACCTTGCGGGTATTATCCTGCTGCTCGCGGTGCTGGTTGTCGGTACCGGTGCAAAAGGTGCCCAGCGTTGGCTCGATCTGGGTTTTTTCCGGTTTCAGCCGTCGGAAATTCTGAAGATCGCCAGTCCGCTGATGCTCGCCAGTTATCTCGGTCAGCGGCACCTTCCGCCCCGTTTCAAGCATGTCCTGGTGTCGCTGATATTGTTGGCCCTGCCGGCGATTATGGTCGGGCTTCAGCCGGACCTTGGAACAGCGATACTAATCACTGCTGCGGGTTTGTTCGTCCTTTTCCTCGCGGGCCTCGAGAAGCGCTATATTGCGGGTGCGATCGTCACTGTAGTGGCTATTGCACCGGTGTTCTGGTTATATTTGCTGCGCGACTACCAGCGCCAGCGGATACTGACATTGCTAGATCCCCAGGCCGACAAACTGGGTGCCGGATGGAATATCATTCAGTCGACCACCGCCATCGGCTCCGGAGGTCTCTACGGCAAGGGGTGGCAGCAGGGTACCCAGTCCCAGCTTGATTTTCTGCCGGAAAGTCACACCGATTTCATCATCGCCGTTCTCGGTGAGGAATTCGGCCTGGTCGGTGTGCTCGGTTTGATGTCGCTTTACCTGCTGGTGATCGCCCGCGGACTGGTTATCAGCGTCAACGCCAGGACCATGTTTGGGCGGTTGCTCGCGGGGAGCATCACGCTGACGTTTTTTGTTTATATTTTTGTCAATATGGGGATGGTCTCCGGCATTCTCCCCGTGGTCGGGGTGCCGCTGCCATTTGTGAGTTATGGGGGCACAGCCATTGTGACCTTGATGTTGGGATTTGGTATGCTCATGTCCATTAGCACTGAAAAGCAGCGTAACTAAACAGGGGATTTTCGCTATGCGCAAAGGGTTATCCGTGGCTTTGACCGTTGCAGTGTTCATGGTGACACCCGGTTGCCTGGCCAAGGGCTATGAGGCACATCCCCTGACACTGGCGCTTGTCGAGCGCCTGGTTGAGGAGCACGACTTTGACCGTCAGCATTTGCTGGCACTGTTTGGCGAGGTGGAGAAAAAGCAGTCTATCATTGATGCCATGAACCGCCCCGCGGAGAAGGTAAAGCCGTGGTATGAATACCGGCAGATATTCCTGCAGGAAAAGCGCATCGATGCCGGTGTTGAGTTCTGGCGTCAAAACGCCGATACCCTCGAAAAAGCACAGCAGCGCTACGGTGTGGATCCCGCCATTATTGTCGCGATCATCGGTGTCGAAACCTACTATGGCCGCATCCGGGGCAGCTACAGGGTCATGGATGCGCTGTCGACCCTGGCGTTTGATTATCCCAAACGCAGTCCGTTTTTCACCCGGGAGCTGGAGAACTTCCTGATCCTGACCCGGGAGCAGGAAAAGGATCCGCTCTCCCTCAAGGGCTCCTATGCCGGGGCTATGGGCTATGGACAATTCATGCCCAGCAGCTACCGCAATTACGCCATTGATTTCGATGGCGATGGTGTTACCGACATCTGGGACAATACGGAAGATGCCATTGGCAGTGTTGCCAATTACTTTGTTGCCCATGGCTGGCGCCCCGGTGAACCCGTGGTGACACCGGCCATTGTCCAGGGTCACTACGGCGGGGACGATGCCAATGCCCTTAAGGGACCGGAGAAAACCGTCGCAGAGCTGGCAGCGCTGGGGTTGCGAGCCCGGGAAGGGGCCGATGCCGATGCCGGCGCCAGAGCTATGCCATTGCGCTATGAGGGTGAGGACGGCGATGAGTACTGGCTCGGCTTTGAAAATTTCTACGTGATTACCCGTTACAATCACAGCCACCGGTATGCCATGGCGGTGTACCAGCTCAGCGAAATGATCAGACAGAGAATGGGGCGTGAAAACAGTTAACCGAATTTGGCTGTTCCTGGCCCTAATCACGCTGGTCTCCTGTTCCGGGCCGGGTGTTCAGCGGGACAGTGGTCCCGCTCGGGATATCGACGTCAGCCTGATTCCTGACGCAGTCCCCCGCGTAGAACCCTTGTCGAAATGGGGCAATCGCAGCCCCTATGATGTGTTTGGGCGCACCTATCACGTGTTACCCAGCAGCCGGGGTTACCGTGAGAGGGGGGTCGCCTCCTGGTACGGCACCAAATTCCACGGCCGCAAGACATCCAACGGCGAAACCTACGACATGTATGCCATGACCGCGGCGCACAAATCCCTGCCGATCCCTTCCTATGTACAGGTGACCAATCTGGAAAATGGCAAGCGGATTATCGTGCGCGTCAATGACCGTGGGCCATTCCACGATGACCGGGTGATTGACCTTTCCTATGTGGCGGCGAAAAAACTGGGCATGCACGATACCGGTACCTCTCGGGTCGAGGTGGTTGCCATCGATCCAGCGCGGTTCCAGCACAATACGGTTGAGGCGCCACGCATACCGAGCAACCCACAGCCCCTCGGGGTGCTGGCGGGGCAGAGTTACCTGCAGACCGGTGCCTTTTCCAGTCGAGACGCTGCACAGAGCAGCCGTGCGCAGATCGCCGAGCTGTTGAAGTATCCGGTCCTCGTTCGGGAAGCCGCCGTCGGCGGCAAAACCCTGTTCAAGGTGCTGGTAGGGCCTATTGACGGTCCAGGGGAACTTTCCGCGCTACGCGATCATCTGATGGAAAAAGCCGATCTCGCTGCTTTCGTCGTGCGTTACTAGACCTGCGGTCTTTGCAGTGGTTTCGGCTTGATCCCGGGCCCGTGCTAGAATCCCCGACTTCGCCCCGTTGAACAATCCCCCGAAAGGAATTTCCAGGCAGGACATCAGGCATGCTGAAAACAATGACGCATCGGATATTTGCAATCGCTCTTCTTTTTGTTGCCGGTCTCGCACACGGACAGCTACTGATCCCGGCGCCGCCGGACATTGCCGCCCGGGCGTGGATCCTTATGGACGCCCAGACGGGTAAGGTGCTGGTTGAGCACAACGCGGATGAGCGCCTGCCGCCGGCCAGTCTGACCAAGATGATGACCAGCTACGTGATTTCCCGCGAAATGCACGAAGGGCGGATAAAAGAGGACGACGAGGCTCTGGTCAGTGAATACGCCTGGCGCACCGGTGGCTGGGCGAGTGGCAGCTCGGTGATGTCCCTGTTGCCCAAGACCAGGGTCAAGGTGATTGATCTGATGCGCGGGGTCATTATTCAGTCGGGTAATGATGCCTCCATCGTTCTGGCCGAACACATGGCCGGATCCGAGCGGGCATTTGCCGATGTCATGAACCAGCAGGCGGAATTGCTGGGCATGACCAACAGCCACTTTGCCAACTCCACCGGCCTGCCCGATGAAAATCACTACAGCACCGCGCGGGACATGGCGTTGCTGGCGCGGGCTCTGATCCAGGATTTTCCGGAACACTATGCCATATACGCCGAAAAGTACTTCGAATATGACAATCACCGCCAGGCCAACCGCAACCGCCTGTTGTGGCGGGACAGCAGCGTCGACGGTGTAAAGACCGGGCACACACAGGAGGCGGGTTACTGCCTGGTGGCGTCGGCCAAGCGGGACGGCATGCGCCTGATTTCTGTGGTGATGGGTACCAAGAGCGAGGAGGCCCGTGCGCGGGAGTCCCAGACCCTGCTCTCCTACGGTTTTCGCTATTACGAGACCGCCAAACTGTTCACTGCCGGTGAGGTGCTGTCTGAAGCCAATCGTGTCTGGTACGGCAAACAGGATTACCTCGATCTCGTCGCCCCCGAGGATGTCTATGCGACCATCCCGCGCGGCGTGAAGGATGAGCTCAAAACCGATCTGGAGTTGTCGCCGGTGCTCAAGGCGCCGATCGAAAAAGGCGACGAGCTGGGGCGCGCCGCGGTGACCTACGATGGCAAAACACTCACGGAAATCTCCGTGGTTGCCGGAGAAACCGTGCCCGAAGCAGGGCTGTTCAGCCGCCTGTGGGATGCCATAATGTTGTTCTTTATCAACCTTTTCAGTTCCAGTAGCTGACAGCGTGACCCATGAGCCAACCCGAAGCGCCCAAAATAGAGTTTCCCTGCGAATACCCCATCAAGATCATGGGCTATTCCTGTGAGGAATTTCGCGATCATGTTCTGACCGTCATGTCGATCCACGCGCCGGGCTTCGACGCCGAAAGCGTCGTCACGCGCGATAGTCGCAACGGACGCTTCCAGTCCCTGACCGTGACCATCACCGCCACGGGCGAAGATCAGCTGAAAGCCATTTTCGAAGATTTGAAGGTTTCCGAACATGTGCAAATGGTGCTTTAGTCAATCGCCCGCGGGAACCATTTCATGACCCTGTTGCGTATCCGCCAGCTGGGACGACAGCCGTACGCGCCTGTTTTCGAGGCCATGAAACGGTTCACAGAGCAGCGCACATCGGATACGGTTGACGAATTCTGGCTGGTGGAACACGACCCCGTTTTTACCCAGGGGCAGGCGGGCAAGGCAGAACATGTGTTGATGCCGGGCGACATTCCCGTGGTACAAGTGGATCGCGGTGGTCAGGTCACCTATCACGGCCCGGGCCAGATCGTGGGCTATCCGATGCTCGATATCCGACGCAAGGGGCTGGGGGTGCGGGATCTTGTCAGCGCTATCGAAAGCAGTATCGTCGATACGTTGGCAACCTATGGCATAGACGCATTCGCCAAACCGGATGCCCCGGGGGTCTATGTGCGGCGGGATGGCGGCGACAGCGCCAAGGTCGCCTCTTTGGGCATTCGCATACGCCGGGGTTGCAGTTACCACGGGCTTGCACTCAACGTCGATATGGATTTGAGTCCATTCAGGCGCATCAACCCCTGTGGCTATCAGGGTCTGGAAATGACCCGGATGAGCGATCTCGCAGCTCCGTCTCCGACCATGGCCGAGGTGGAGCCGGTGTTGGTCCGGCAGCTGGTCAGTCACCTGGGATACAGCGGCCACGAGTATTTGGCCGATTCTGAGAACATTCTAGCGGAGCCCGTATGAGCGAGGTGGATCTCACCCCGGTAAAACGTACCCGACGCCTGAAGGCCGGGGAAAAGTTGCGCAGTGCCGACAAGGTTGAGCGTATACCGGTGAAGGTACTGCCAACGGAGACAGTACAAAAAAAGCCCGACTGGCTGCGAATTCGAATCCGGCCCTCCAAAGAGGTCGAGCGCATCAAGGGTATCCTGCGCAAAAATAACCTGGCTACGGTCTGTGAAGAGGCGTCCTGCCCCAATCTGAGCGAGTGCTTTGGCGGCGGCACCGCTACCTTTATGATCATGGGGGAAATCTGTACCCGGCGCTGTCCCTTTTGTGATGTCGGACACGGCAAACCGCTGCCATTGGATCCGTCAGAGCCCCGGCATCTGGCGCAGGCAATCGCCGAGATGGGTCTCAAATACGTGGTGGTGACCTCGGTGGATCGGGACGACCTTCGCGACGGTGGCGCCGGGCACTTTGCCGAGTGTATCCGCGAGGCCCGCATACACTCCCCGTCTTTGCAGATCGAGATTCTGGTGCCGGACTTTCGCGGCCGCCTCGAGCCGGCCCTGGATGCACTGACCGATGAGCCCCCGGATGTATTCAACCACAATCTGGAAACCGTGCCCCGTCTCTACAGGGAAGTGCGTCCGGGCGCGAACTACAGCTGGTCCCTGCGCCTGATGAAGGCTTACAAGGCGCGCAATCCGAACATTGCGACGAAATCGGGCCTGATGGTCGGCCTTGGGGAAACCCGGTATGAACTCATGGCGGTGCTCGATGATTTGCGAGAGCACGATGTCGAGATGCTCACCATAGGCCAGTACCTGCAGCCGTCCAGGAACCACCTGCCGGTTGATCGTTTCGTGCATCCGGACGAGTTTGAGGATTATGCCCGCTACGCCTACAGTATCGGTTTCAAACACGTGGCATCCGGTCCCCTGGTTCGCTCTTCCTATCATGCGGACAAACAGGCCCGGGGCGAAGAGGTGAAATAGCATGAGTAAAGATAGCCGAACAGAGATAGAAGCAGCCGTTTTTCGCCGCTTGCTCGAGCACCTGGATAACCACAAGGAAGTCCAGAATATCGAGTTGATGGTGGTCGCAGATTTCTGCCGCAACTGCCTGGCCAAATGGTACATGGCTGCCGCAGAGGCTCAGGGTGAAAACATTGACTACGAGGCGGCACGGGAAATCATCTACGGCATGCCCTACAGCGACTGGAAGGCAAAATACCAGACCGAGGCGACGCCGGAGCAGCTTGCCGCCTATGAGGCCCGCAGTGCCGGGAAAAAGAACTGACCGCAAAACACCCTTTCATCCGAGAAATCTATAACAGGAGTAGTGATGACCATTTTTAACCACGTGGTGGTAGGCACCGACGATATCGAAAAATCCCGGGCATTTTACGACGCCACCCTGGGTGCCCTGGGCATTCAGCGGGTGCCTGACTTCAGTCCCACCGCGTCCATGTACGGCAAGGATGTGCCGGAATTCATGATTACCTTGCCAATCAATGGTGAACCCGCAACCCATGCGAATGGCGGCACCATCGGGTTTCGTGCTGACGGTCGCGCGGCGGTCGATGCCTTCCATGCGGCCGCTCTGGATCAGGGCGGGCGTTGCGAAGGGGCACCTGGACCCCGTACAAACGCAGGCCCGACGGCCTACGGCGCCTATGTCAGGGATCCGGATGGCAACAAGTTGTGCGCCTATTGCTTCGTCGAGTAATGCCTGAGGTGCGTTGTGCTCCACGGGGTCCTGAGTTAACAGGACACGGCGCCCGCGTCAGCCAGGGGGTGCGTGAGTGTGATCAGTTCCGAGCCCTTTTGCTGCTGCTGTTGGTCCTTCTGACGGGTTGTACGGGGGTGCCCCAGGGTGTTGAACCGGTCAAGGGTGTGGATTTTTCCCGCTACCTCGGCACCTGGTACGAAATTGTTCGCCTCGATCACGGGTTCGAGCGGGGCTTGACCCATGTCACGGCGACCTATTCGGAGCGGAAGGATGGCGGGATTGACGTCATCAATCGCGGATTCGATTCCGATTCCGACAGTTGGCGGCAGGCAGAAGGTAAAGCCTACTTCGTGGAAGAACCCACTGTCGGTCACCTGAAGGTGTCCTTTTTCGGGCCATTTTACGGCAGCTATGTGATCGCCGAACTGGATAAGGCCGAATACAGCTATGCGCTGGTTACTGGCCCCAATCGCGATTATCTCTGGATTCTGGCGCGGACACCGGCACTGTCCGAGGCGGTGCTGGAACGACTAGTGGCTACCGCTGAGCACCTGGGCTTTGCCACAGACCAGCTTATTTTTGTCGATCAGTCGTCTCCGGTGGGCGCTCTTGAGCTGTGATACGGTGACGTTTTAAACTGAGGACCTGCCGTGAACCTGGTCTGGTTTCGCAATGATCTTAGGCTTCGGGATAATCCTGCCCTGTGGCATTCCTGTCAGGATGGGGTAACTGGAGGGATCTTCATCCTCACCCCGGAACAATGGCGAAACCACGGCATGGCAGCGGTTCGCATCGACTTTCTGCTTCGAAACCTCAGAGTTCTTTCCCGAAGGCTCCACGAGATCGGTATCCCGCTGATCATTGAGCAAGCGGGCCGCTTTGCCGACGTCCCTGAAATTCTCCACCGAAACTGCCAGCAGCTGGGTGTTGAGGGACTTTACTGGAATGACGAGTATCCCCTCGACGAGCAGCGACGCGATCAATCCGTTCAGGATTCAATGGCCGGCGCCGGTATTGACTGTCACCGTTTTCATGATCGGACCATCGCGCCCCCCGGTTCCGTGCTCAAGAAGGACGGCGAGCCCTATCAGGTATTTACGCCTTTTAAGCGCACCTGGCAGACCCTGCTCGACCTGGGGCCGCCAGAACTGTTTCCGGCCCCTCTGGCACAGTCTGTCCCGGAGTTGCCGAGGGGCGTGAGTACAGAGATTCCCGGCGCGATTGAGGGGTTTGATAGTCCGGTCCCGGCGTCGCTTTGGCCGGCGGGAGAGGAGGAAGCTCAAAAGAAGCTCGATGATTTTTGCCGGAACAGAATCGGTCATTACGAGCGCGACCGCGATTTTCCGGGTGTTGAGGGGACATCCACCCTGTCCCCTTACCTTGCCATCGGCGCCCTTTCGCCACAGCAGTGCCTGCGCGCCGCGCTCGAGGCCCGCTCCCGCGGGAGCTCTGCGCAACAGGGCGCGGACAGCTGGATCAATGAATTGGTGTGGCGTGATTTCTACCAGCACCTTGTGGTCGCCTATACCCATCTCTGTAAGGGGCAGCCCTTCAAGGCTGAAACCGCCGAGCTGCGATGGCGAAACAGCGAAGAGGATTTCGAGCGATGGTGCCGTGGTGAGACAGGTGTCCCCATCGTCGACGCCGGTATGCGCCAATTGCTGAGAACCGGCTGGATGCACAACCGGGTGCGCATGATCACCGCCATGTTCCTGACCAAAAATCTGTTGATTGACTGGCGCAGGGGTGAGCATTGGTTCATGACCCATCTTGTCGACGGTGATTTTGCCGCCAATAATGGCGGTTGGCAGTGGAGCGCGTCCACCGGCACCGATGCCGCGCCGTATTTCCGTATCTTCAACCCGTTCACCCAGGCGGAGCGCTTTGACCCCGAGGCCCGGTATATCAAGCATTTCGTGCCCGAGCTGAAGGATCTTGAACCCCGGCAGATTCACAGGCCCGACGCGCTGGGCAAAAGTCGGCCCGCCGGTTATCCCGACCTGATGGTGGATCTGAAAAAGTCCCGTCAGGCCGCGATTGATGCCTTTAAAGACTTGCAGCGGTAATCTTTTCAGGGCATTTTGAGCTAGGATAATAGCGACGATTGTCATGTACTCGGGGAATTCCCGTCGTCGACAACAACAACGATCTACCATTGTGGAGGGGTGCCAGGCACCGGGGCAGTAAAGGGCTGACATTGTCATTCATGGTCTTTGCGCAGTATCGCTAAGGAGTGTTGCATGAGTATCAGTACGTTTTCTTCGCTCTTGGAAGAGTGGGAAAAGTCAGCGGAGAAGCAGGCCGGCAAAGTGCCGACCACGGTGAGCATTTACGAGTGCGATGAAATCAAGCTTCGCGCCCTTGCCAAGGTCTACGGTTTGCCCCTTGAAGAGGTCACGGCGAGTTTGATCCACCAGGCCCTGCTCGAGCTGGAGGAAAAAATGCCCTATGTTGCCGGCGACAAGGTTATCCGGGTAGAGGAGGGCGCCAATATCTATGAGGATGTCGGTCCCATGGCCCGTTACCTGAAAGCGCAGAAGGAGCTGAAAGGCTCCGGTCTCAACGGTTCGTCCTAGGGCCCGTTCACACTGCCTGGCTTCGGCGGGAACTTCCGATCGCCGGTGTCGTTGGTCCGTCGGTTCAGGTTTGGGGCCGCTTTGCGGTAGAATGGACGTTCGTTCTCACCCGTATCTCCCTGAAGGTTTCCCATGTCATCGACCGCGAAAAAAGTCGGGTTTATTTCCCTCGGCTGTCCCAAAGCACTGGTGGATTCGGAGCGCATACTCTCCCAGTTACGACTCGACGGCTACGACGTGGTGCCCAGCTACGAAGATGCCGATGTTGTAGTGGTCAATACCTGTGGGTTTCTGGATTCCGCCAAACAGGAGTCACTGGACGCCATCGGCGAGGCCATGGCGGAGAACGGCCGGGTCATCGTCACCGGCTGTATGGGCAACGAAGAGGCCCGCATCAGGGAAACCCACCCTGACGTACTGGCAGTATCCGGACCCCACCAGTATGAAGCGGTCGTGGGCGCTGTCCATGAATGGGCGCCAATGCAACGGTCACACAATCCGCACACTGACCTGGTGCCGGTCAGTGACGTGAAGCTGACGCCGCGACACTATTCCTACCTCAAAATTTCCGAAGGCTGCAACCACCGGTGCAGCTTCTGCATCATCCCCTCGATCCGGGGTGATCTGGTCAGCCGACCCATAGGCGAAGTGATGGACGAGGCGGAGCGCCTGGTGAAGGCCGGCACCCGGGAATTACTGGTCATATCCCAGGACACCAGTGCCTACGGTATCGATACAAAATTTCGAACCGGATTCTGGCAGGGCCGGCCAGTCAAGACCCATATGCAACAGCTGTGCGAAACCCTGGGCGAACTGGGGGTGTGGGTGCGTCTCCATTACGTCTATCCCTACCCGCACGTCGACAATGTGCTGCCATTGATGGCAGACGGAAAGATTCTCCCCTACCTGGATATACCCTTCCAGCACGCCCATCCCGAAGTGCTCAAGGCGATGAAGCGTCCGGCAAACGAGGAGAAAGTCTTGCAGCGCATTCATCGTTGGCGGGATATCTGCCCGGACCTGACGATCCGCAGCACCTTTATTACCGGATTTCCCGGCGAGACCGAAGCGCACTTTCAGTACCTGCTGGACTGGCTGGAAGAGGCGCAGCTGGATCGTGTCGGTTGTTTCAAGTATGAGGCCGTGGCAGGGGCGCCGGCCAATGAACTGCCAGGGGCAGTACCCGAGGAGGTCAAGCAGGAACGCTGGGAGCGGTTTATGGCGACCCAGCAGCGTATCAGTGCCGCGCGGCTGGAGGCCAAAGTTGGTACAACCGTTTCTGTGATCGTCGACGAGGTGGTCGAGGAAGGCGCTGTCGGCCGCACCGCAGCGGATGCCCCTGAGATCGATGGTCAGATTTTTCTCGATGATCAGACTCACCTGAGGCCCGGCCAGCTGGTTCGGGCGGTTGTTGAAGAGGCCGATGAGTACGACCTGTGGGGACGTTTAGTGGAATAATTTCCGGGTTCCCGATATCGCAGGATTATGGGGCGGCTCTAGAGTCGCCCTTTTTTGTGCCCTGCTTTTTTGGGGGGAGATGGAATGTCTCCGCCACGAAACGACCATGCCGTTCGTCGGGTGCGGAAACGCAGGGCTTGCAATTTCTCATGATATGTACAAATATCTATACAAATATGTATAGGTAAGTAGATCGATGGAAAGTAAGCCTATGATTGCCGACGTCGAAGATGGCCGTGAGCTGTTTCCGATCAGTGTCGTTTCGGAGGCCACCGGTGTACCCACGGTGACCCTGCGTGCCTGGGAGCGCCGCTACGGTTTTCTGCGGCCGCATCGAACGCCCAAGGGACATCGCCTGTTCAGTGTTGAGGATATCGGCCTGATCAGGCGTGTCACTGCCTTGCTCGACGCCGGCATGCCCGTCAGCCGGGTCAGTGATTTGCTGAAACTCGAAAAACAGGGTGCCGAGTTGCCCGCCGGGGGCGATCACTGGCAGGCACTCCGGACCCAGATGACCGATGCGATCAATGATTTCGACGAGGCCAGACTGGATTCACTTTACAACCAGGCACTGGCGACGTTCCCGATCACACAGGTCACTGAACATCTGATTCTACCCCTGTTGCGGGCGGTCGGTGATGCCTGGGAGCAGGGTACCCGGGGCGTGGCCGAGGAGCATTTTTTCAGTCTCTACATCCGCAACAAGCTCGGTTCCCGCTGGCATCATGGCGCCCCGGTGTTGTCCGGGCGACGGCTCGTGGCAGCCTGTCTGCCCGGTGACCGCCACGAATATGGGCTGCTCTTGTTTGCCCTGGTGGCCCGGGCCCGTGGCCTGGATCTTGTACTGCTCGGCGGCGATATGCCGCTCACTGAGTTGACAAAAGTAGTGGCCCGCACCCGGGCTGCCGCCGTTGTGCTGTCATGCACCATATCGCCGGGCTGGCAAGTGGTGGAGCGGGATTTGCGGAAGCTCTGCGACAGCCTGGAGGTGCCTGTTTTTGTCGGCGGGGCGGGCATTCACGGGGTTGAGCAAGCCCTCGAGTCTGCGGGGGCTCACCCGGTGGGCGGTGAAATGGTCGCCGGTGTCGAGGAAGTCTACAGCCAACTCCATGGAGAACCGCGCTCATGAGCGTTCCCGGCAGGCTCATTGATCTTGCCGAGCGAGGCGCCTTGCCGGATGCGGTGCTCCGCGCCGGCATCCGCTACCTCCTGCGTCGCCGGCTGGCGTCACTCCCCTCGGATTGCGAGGCGTTGTCGGATTACTACAGGGGCTTTCTGGCCGATCTGGTCAAGTCGCCGGTGGCGCTTATGACCGAGGCGGCGAACGAGCAGCATTACGAGGTGCCGACAGCGTACTTTGACCGCGTCCTGGGTCCCCGGAAAAAATACAGCAGCTGTTATTGGGGGCCGGATACGTTAACCCTGACCGAGGCGGAAACCAACGCCCTCAGGCTGACCGCAGAGCACGCGGGCCTTGGCCCCGGCCAGCGGATCCTGGAGCTGGGTTGCGGCTGGGGTTCCCTGAGCCTCTGGATGGCGGAATCCTTTCCCACCGCCTCTGTCACGGCAGTATCCAACTCGAGAACCCAGCGGGAATTCATTCTCCAGCAGGCGGAAAATCGGGGCTGTGACAACCTCAACGTGATTACCGCCGATATGAACAGCTTTGTTCCCAAAGGCCAGTTCGACCGGGTTGTTTCCGTGGAAATGTTTGAACACATGCGCAACTGGCCGGCACTGTTGTCACGCATTGCCGGTTGGCTGACCCCCGATGGACGGTTTTTGATGCATGTTTTCTGTCATCGCCAGACGCCTTATTTCTTTGAAGATCGCGGTGACTCTGACTGGATGACGCGGTACTTCTTCGCCGGTGGCATGATGCCCTCGGCGCAACTGCCCCTGTATTGCCAGGAAAATCTGGTCTGCGACAACACCTGGTTCTGGAACGGCATTCATTATGCCCGCACGCTGGAAGCATGGCTCGCGGCGCAGGACCAACACCAGGATGACGTGCTGGGTCTCTTTCAGAATGTCTACGGAGAGCAGGCGAGTACCTGGGTCCAGCGCTGGCGTTTGTTCTATCTGGCCTGCGCGGAATTGTTCCGCATGAACGCCGGCAACGAATGGTTTGTCGGTCACTACCTGTTTCGCAAGCCCGGGAGCCGCGGGTCATGATGGTGTGGAATTTTATCCAGTTTCAGGCGGGTTGGTTTGCACTGGTCATCAGCGCCGCCAACGGGTTGCCGCTGCTGGGTGTCGGCGCAATGCTGTTACTGGTGTTAGTGCACCTTCGCCTTGCCGCCCGCCCTTTCCAGGAAGCGTTGTTCCTGGTGCTGCTGACGGTACTTGGCTGGCTTTGGGAATCCCTGCTCTGGCGCCTGGATCTGCTGGACTACACGGGCACCACCGGGCTTGAAGCCATGGCCCCCTACTGGATGGCCGCTTTGTGGTTGAACTTCGCCACTACCGTGAATTTTTCCCTTGGCTGGTTGCAGGCGCGACCGGTGCTGGCGGCATGCCTCGGCGCAGTGGGCGGTCCCCTGGCCTTTCTCGCGGGTGAAAAACTGGGTGCGGTGAACTTTCCGGATACTTTCCGTGCCATGGCCGCCATCGGTCTGGGATGGCTGGTGCTGACACCGGCAATGATGCTGGCGGCTCGCACCTGGGCAGACAACAGGTTTCAGCGGTGGATCAGCCTGTCGGCGGTCAAGCCGGCGTTGGCGCAGTTTGCGAAGGACGACTGATATGACGGACCTATTCTCTCCCCTCGGGGCCAATCTGATATTCGCCAGTGGTGTCTGGTTGCTCAGTCTCCGGCGGCGGAATGCCAGTCTGGTGGATCTTATCTGGCCGCTGATGTTTGTACTCGCCGCCTGGATCTGGCTTGACTCTGCAACCGCGGGCTTGTGGCAGTGGCTTACCCTGGGATTGGTGATGGCGTGGGGCTTGCGTCTGCACGTGCACCTCGCCGTGCGCAATCTCGGTGAACCGGAAGATCGTCGCTATGCCGACATGCGCCGGCGCCATTCACCGGGCTTC
>PABE01000015.1 GCA_002702725.1 Porticoccaceae bacterium | reverse complement strand
TGAAATCGCATGGGGAGCTCGACCAGATCGGGGGGGACGATTACCTGGTCGAACTGGCCCACAATACCCCCAGTGCCGCCAATATTCAGGCCTATGCCCAGATTGTGCTCGAGCGCTCCATCGTTCGACAGCTCATCTTGGCGACCAGCGAGATTGCCCAGAAGGGTTACTCTCCCCTGGGCTGGGATAGCGCCAAATTACTGGCCGAAGCCGAACAGCGACTCACGGAAATCATGGAAAACCGCCCCAAGAAAGGCGGCTTCCTGCACGTCAATGACCTGCTTCGCCAGGCGGTGGAACGCATTGACGAGCTGTTTAACAGCGATGCCGATATTACCGGGCTGAGCACCGGGTTTACGGACCTCGATCAGATGACATCCGGCTGGCAGCCGGCGGACCTGGTTATCGTCGCCGGACGGCCCTCCATGGGTAAGACCACCTTTGCCATGAACCTGGTGGAAAACGCCGCTTTGCATCAAAAACGTCCTGTCCTGGTCTTCAGTCTGGAGATGCCCGCCAACCAGCTGATCATCCGGATGCTGTCGTCTATCGGTAAAATTGACCAGACCCATATCCGCACCGGCAGCCTGACCGAAGACGATTGGCCGCGGTTGTCCAGCGCCGCCCAGCGGCTCAAGGACCGGCCGCTGTTCATCGACGATACCCCTGGCATTACCCCCATGGAGCTGCGCAACCGGATCCGTCAGCTGACCCGAGAACGGCGCGAGACCCTGCGTCAGGACAACGACCAGATAAGCCCAGAACAGCTGGATGAATGGTGCCAGCCGGCAATGGTCATGGTTGACTATCTGCAGCTGATGAGCGCCAGTATTCCGGGAGAGGGGCGGACCCAGGAAATTTCCCAGATTTCCCGGGAACTGAAGACCATTGCCAGGGAGTTCGGATGCCCGATTATCGCCTTGTCTCAGCTGAGCCGGAACGTGGAACAGCGCCCGAACAAAAGGCCTGTTAACTCGGATCTTCGGGAATCGGGCGCCATCGAGCAGGATGCCGATGTGATCATTTTTATCTACCGGGACGAAGTCTACAATGAAGACAGTCAGGACAAAGGGGTTGCTGAAATCATCATTGGCAAACAGCGTAACGGTCCCATCGGCACTTGCCGGTTGGCTTTTTTTGGTAAGTACACGCGCTTCGAGAACCTGGCCCGAGACTATTTCGGCCCGGACGAGTAAGCGCGTCGTTTAATGTTGAACGCACAAGGTCCTAACCCCTTATGCAGACTTTTCATACGATTAACGGCCTTCGGCAGGCGCTCGCCGCCGAGCGGGCTCAGGGCAAGCGCATCGGCCTGGTCCCCACCATGGGTAACCTGCACGAGGCGCATCTGGAGCTGGTGCGCACGGCCCTGTCATCCTGTGACATCGTCGTTACCTCCATTTTTGTCAATGCACTGCAATTCGGCCTCAATGAAGACTGGGATCGCTATCCCCGTACAATCGAAGTGGATACCCACAAACTGGAAGATGCCGGCTGCCACTATCTGTTTCATCCCTCGGATAGCGAAATGTACCCCAATGGCCTGGATACCCAGAGTCGCGTTATCTGCCCGACAATGACGGATATGCTGTGCGGCGCCAGCCGTCCCGGGCACTTTGAGGGGGTGACAACGGTGGTTACCAAGCTGTTTAACATCGTTCAGCCGGATGAGGCGGTTTTCGGGCTCAAGGACTATCAGCAATTGGCGGTCATTCGGCGTATGGCCGAGGATCTTTGCATGCCGGTTAAAATTACCGCAGCAGCGATTCACCGGGAGCCGGACGGGCTGGCAATGAGTTCCCGAAATGGCTATATTACCGCCGCCGAGCGACCGGTGGTCAACGTGTTGTACAATACGCTACAGGAAATAGCGAACAGGATTAACGAAGGGAATCAGGATTTCTCTGCGCTTGAAGGGGAAGGTAAGAAGCGGATACAGGCGGCAGGCTTTCGTGTTGATTATCTGGCGATATGCAACAGTCGGACGTTGGAACCCGCTGCCATTGATGACAGAGAGATAACGGTATTAGGGGCGCTCTATACCAGCGCGGCCCGGCTTATCGACAATGTCTCCCTCACCCTGGAAAACCGAGGCTAAATCATGCTGAGTACTCTTTTAAAAGCCAAGCTTCACATGGCAACTGTTACCCAGGCGGAATTGTGGTACGACGGCTCCTGTGCCATTGACTCGGAGTTGCTGGAGATGGCCGGACTGCGTGAGTTTGAACAGATTGACATTTACAACGTCAATAACGGCGAGCGTTTTACCACCTACATTATCAAAGCGGAGCCCGGCTCGCGCACCATTTCCATGAACGGCGCCGCAGCCCGGAAGGTGCAGGTGGGAGATCGGGTTATTATTGCGACATACGCCCAGTATGACGACAACGAAATGCTCAAGCACCAGCCCAAGCTGGTCTATCTGAACGCCGATAATACCGTCGATCGCACTGCCAATACCATTCCGGTACAGGTTGCCTCCTAGGGCCTGTTCACGCGACGCAAGTAGCACGAACAGGGCCTCGCCACTCCCTCCACAGCATCCGCTTTCAACAAGCCCTGCCCAATGTGGCGTCCGCCGCATTGGGTATTTATTTGTAGTACGCTATAGGCATCGCCTGTGGTGAATGAGCGCTGTCGTTCGAATCAGCGCAGTCCCGGCTCAGGCAACTTCATCAGAATAGATAAGCAGGGGTTAATGATGACGGACTTTCCCATTCACAGTGTACCTTCCGAGTGGGCCGGCAATGCCCATATCAATCGGGAGCGCTACCAATCCATGTACCGCCAATCCGTTGAGGATCCGGAAACTTTCTGGGCAGCGCAGGCCCGGGAGTTCCTGCAATGGGACAGCGGCTGGGACAAGGTACTTGAGGCGGATTTCCATCAGGGCAAGGCCCGCTGGTTCTCGGGCGGCAAGCTGAATGTGGCGGTCAATTGTATTGATCGGCACCTGAAGGATCGGGGCGATCAAACCGCCTTGATATGGGAAGGGGATGAGCCTGATCAGCACGCCTATATCAGCTATCGCGAGCTGCACGACGCTGTGTCGCGGCTGGGCAACGTACTGCGCGCCCGGGGTGTTGGCAAGGGCGATCGGGTGTCCATATACATGCCCATGATTCCGGAGGCTGTTTACGCCATGCTCGCCTGCGCCCGTATCGGCGCGGTTCACTCGGTGGTGTTTGGCGGATTTTCCCCGGACGCCTTGCGCGATCGCATTAAAGACTCCGATTGCCGGGTTGTTATCACGGCTGACGAGGGGGTGCGCGGCGGCAAGCATATTCCCCTGAAAACCAATGCCGACAGGGCCATCGAGCAATGCCCCGATGTCCACACCTGTCTGGTGGTGCGGCGCTCAGGCAGTTCTGTGCCCTGGTCGGATGAGCGGGATATCTGGTACCACGAGGCGGTTTCCGCGGCTTCGGCGGACTGTGCGCCGGAACCCATGGATGCGGAGGATCCGCTCTTCATCCTCTACACCTCAGGGTCCACCGGGATGCCCAAGGGCGTGCTGCACACCACCGGGGGCTACCTGCTTCAGGCGGCGATGAGTCACAAATACACCTTTGATTATCACGACGGGGACATTTACTGGTGCACTGCGGATGTTGGCTGGGTGACGGGGCACTCGTACATCGTTTACGGCCCCCTTTGCAACGGGGGGACCTCTCTGGTTTTCGAAGGAGTACCCACCTATCCGGATGCGTCCCGATTTTGGCAGGTAATCGATAAGCACAAGGTCAACCAGTTCTATACAGCGCCGACCGCCATCCGCTCCCTGATTGGCGCGGGCGACGACTACGTCAATCGCTGTTCTCTGGATTCCCTCAAGCTCCTTGGTACCGTCGGTGAGCCCATCAATCCCGAAGTCTGGGAGTGGTACTTCAGGGTGGTGGGTAAAGGGCGCTGCCCGGTGGTGGATACCTGGTGGCAAACCGAGACGGGTGCCCACATGATCACCCCGCTTCCGGGCGCAACGGATTTGAAGGCCGGTTCCGCGACGCTGCCGTTTTTTGGTGTTCAGCCCGCTCTTCTCGACGCGGAAGGCAAGGAAATAGAGGGTCCCGGGGAGGGGGTGTTGGTTATCAAGCAGTCCTGGCCGTCCCAGATTCGCACGGTTTACGGCGATCACCAGCGCTTGATTGACACTTACTTCTCGGCCTATCCGGGCTATTACTTCACCGGCGATGGCGCCCGGCGTGATGCCGATGGTTACTACTGGATTACGGGCCGTGTCGACGACGTGCTCAATGTCTCAGGTCATCGCCTCGGTACCGCCGAAATTGAGAGCGCCCTGGTGTTGCATGGGAAAGTGGCAGAGGCCGCGGTCGTCGGTTATCCGCACAGCATCAAGGGGCAGGGGATCTATGCCTATGTCACGTTGTTAGCCGGTGTCGAACCCGATGGGAAATTAAAACAAGAGTTGGTGTCCCTTTGTGCTGATGAGGTTGGCCACATTGCCAAGCCGGACCTTATTCAATGGGCGCCGGGCCTCCCGAAAACCCGTTCAGGCAAGATCATGCGCCGTATTCTGCGTAAAATTGCCGCCAACGAGCTGGATAACATGGGGGACACATCAACCCTGGCGGACCCCGGTGTGGTGGATCAGCTGATTGACAACCGGATAAACCGATAAGCCTGAGCGCGCGTCTCCTATCGCAGACCCAGGCTGGTCGATAACCCGGGGATGGGGTGGGGGTTGGGCTATTGATGGGCGTCAGGGCCGGTCTTTTCATGTAAAATGGCCGCCTCATCCAAACACAATCCGTCTCCATGCTGCCCGTAATTGCCCTTGTGGGCCGACCCAATGTCGGCAAGTCCACGTTGTTCAACCGTCTCACCCGTTCGCGGGACGCCCTGGTAGCCAACTTTGCGGGGTTGACCCGGGACCGGAAATACGGCGAGGGCGAGTTTGACGGACATCGCTTCATGCTGGTGGACACCGGTGGTATCACCGGCGAGGAGGCCGGTATCGACTCCGCCATGGCTCGCCAGTCCCTGCAGGCCATTGAGGAAGCGGATATTGTCCTGTTCCTGGTTGACTGCCGGGATGGTCTTACCGCCACCGATGAAGCCATCGCGCGGCACCTACGCCAGGGTAACAAGACGGTTTATCTGGTTGCCAACAAAATTGACGGATTGAACCCCGACGTTGCCCTGGCCGACTTCTACCAGCTGGGTTTTGAAGCCGTTTATCCGACCACTGCGACCCATGGCCGCGGGGTCACCGGCCTGATGCAGGCGGTTGTGGCGCAGCTACCTGAAGCCGTGTCATTGGCCGAGCCCGGGACCCCCGATGTTGAGGGGGAAGAGGGCGATGAAGGTGCAAAACCGATCAGGATAGCGATTGTGGGCCGCCCCAATGTTGGCAAATCGACCCTGGTCAACCGCATGCTCGGTGAGGAGCGGGTGGTGGTTTTCGATATGCCAGGTACGACAAGGGACAGCATCTATATCGATTTTGAGCGGGATGGCAAGCCGTACACCCTGATCGATACCGCGGGCATTCGAAAGCGCAAGAATATCAAGCTCACGGTCGAGAAATTTTCCATCGTCAAAACCTTGCAGGCGATCGATGATGCCAATGTCGTCATTTTGCTGATTGACGCCCAGGAGGGCCTGGTGGATCAGGATCTGCACTTGATGGGCTATGCCCTCGACGCCGGCCGCGCCCTGGTGGTCGCGGTGAACAAGTGGGATGGCCTGGAAACGCATCAGAAAGACTGGATCAAAATCGAACTGGAGCGCCGGCTTCGCTTCGCGAATTTCGCTGACATCCATTTTATTTCCGCCCTGCACGGTACCGGCGTCGGCCACCTCTACAAGTCGGTGCACAAGGCCTACTCCTCCGCCACCAACAAGCTGAGCACCAACCATCTGACCAGGATTCTGGAAGACGCAGTCAGCGATCATCCGCCGCCCATGGTCAATGGCCGGCGCATCAAGCTGCGCTATGCCCACGCCGGGGGTAAAAACCCGCCGTTGATTATCATTCACGGCAACCAGACCGATCAGGTGCCGAATCATTATGTGCGATACCTCGAAAAGACATTCCGCAGTGCCCTGGGTCTGCACGGCACACCGGTGAAAATTGAATTTCGCGGGGGCGAAAACCCCTATGCCGGCCGCAAGAACACCCTGACGGCGCGACAGGTCGCCAAAAAACGCCGCCTGATGAAACACGTCAAGCGAAAATAACCCTTCCCCCTCTGTTTGAATTACCCCGCCTCCGGGTGTCTTGGGGGGACTATGTCCATAAAGGAGACTGTTATGAAAAAGCTACTACCCATTGGGCTGGCTCTAATCGCCGTTAATACCTACGCGGAGCGGGATTGGCGGGGTGAAGGTGATCTGGCCTTCAGCAAGGCCTCGGGCAATTCCCAATCGGAAAGCCTGCTCGCCAATCTGTCGATCGTCTATGAGCGGGATCGCTGGACCCACACCGGAAGGATCGAGGCCGTCAACACCTCCGAGGACGACGAGCGCAGCGCAGAAGCCTACGTGCTGACCGGCAAGAGCGATTTCAGTCTCAACGAAACCTACTACGTGTTTGGAAAAGGCCGGTACGAGGACAACCGCTTCTCCGGCTACGAGTACCAGGCTTCGGCGACCACCGGTCTGGGCATGCATGTCATCGACAGCGAAGTGGCAAAATTCGATCTTGAAGCCGGTGTCGGTTATCGGCGCAGTGAAGAGCAGGGCACCGGCAATACCCTGAATGAAGCCGTGGTAACGCTGGGTGGGATCTACACTCGACAGATTACCGAAACGACCCGGTTTGACGGCCGTCTGCAAACCGAGTCCGGCAAGGACAATACCTATGCCGAATCGGAATTGGCGGTGCGGGTCAAAATCAATTCCCATCTGGCGATGAAAGTCGCCTACCTGGTCAAGCACAACACGGATGTGCCCGATGGCACCAAAAACACTGATACCCTGACCAGCGTCGGGTTGACTTACAGCTTTTGAAGTCTGTGGCCGGTTCAGCGCCGACCGGTATCGGACTTGCCTGTTACCCTGCACCGGAGTTGTCCATCGCCCAGGCGTACCTCGAGGGGGTCGTCAATGTTGACAGCCTCAACACTGCGCACCACACGGTGTTGTTGATCCAGCGCGATGGCATAGCCCCTGTCCAGGGTTGCCAGGGGACTGACGGCGTTCAGGGTGCTGGCCAGGCCCTGGAGCTGCTTTCGGTAATCTGTCAATCGCTGTCGCTGGAGGCTGTTCAGACGTGCCGACAGGTTGTGGAGTTGCAGTTGCTTCATCGCCACCTGTCGCGACGGTGACAATCCGGCGAAGCGGGCCTGCGCTTGTCTCAGTCGGGATCGACCGTCCGTCAGTCTGGCATTGAGAGCTCCTTTAAGGCGGATCTCCAGGTGGTCGAGGTGCTGTGCCTGATCCCGAAGCCGGTCGCCGGGGTTGCGCAATCGTTTGCGCAAGCCGTCCAGATGTTGCCGCCATTGCCGAACCTGGCGTCCCATGGCGCTCTGTAGCGCCTCGACGAAATAGTCGATGTCCCCTTTCAAATGGGACATATCCGGGCTGGTATGCTCGGCGGCGGCGGACGGGGTGGGTGCGCGGTGATCGGCAACAAAATCGGCAATGGTGAAATCGGTTTCGTGGCCGACACCGACCACCACGGGTATCGGGCAATCGGCAATGGCCCGTGCCAGGCGCTCGTCATTGAACGCCCACAGGTCCTCAAGGGATCCGCCCCCGCGGGAGAGGATCAGGACATCGCACCGGCCATCGTCGGCGGCAATCTGCAGTGCTTCTATCAGTTTCCCCGGGGCCTCGCTGCCTTGAACCGGTGTTGGGTATAACGTTACCGGAATCCAGGGCGCCCGGCGCGCGAGGACATGGAGAATATCCCGTACCGCGGCGCCGCTGGGGGAGGTGATAACACCGATCCGGGCCGGGTATTCCGGCGTTTCCCGTTTCCGTTCCGGTGCGAACAACCCTTCTGCGGCCAGTTTGTCCCTGAGCATTTCATAGGCCTGCTGGAGACGTCCGAGGCCGTCGGGCTCCAGGTGCTCGGCGATCAGCTGGTAGTCGCCTCTGTTCTCGTAAAGGCTGACCCGCCCGCGGACCAGTACCTGGTCGCCATCTTTAGGTTGGCGGGACACCAACTGATTGCGGTTGCGGAACATGGCGCAGCGAATCTGCGCATCGCTGTCCTTGAGGGTGAAATACCAGTGACCCGAGCGGGGGCAGGCCAGATTGGAAATTTCGCCGCGAACCCACAGCAGGGAGAAATGGGTCTCCAGCAACTGGCGCGTGCGCCGGTTGAGCTGGGAAATGGTCAGGATCTGTCTTTCGCCGGGAAGGTCATTCATCGCGGCATTGTAGCCAAGGCCCGGGACTGGAAACAGACTTTGCTGAAATCCCGCGGTTAACTTTGCGGTTTACCCTCGGAGGGGGGGTCGATATAATTGCGTGTTTTCCGAAACACGCCCGGTTGAGAGTGGTTTATGCCCAGAATTGCCTATGAAGCGTTGACGTTTGATGATGTGTTGTTGGTGCCGGGCTATTCCGAGGTGGTCGCCAAGGATGTCAGCCTGGTGACCCGTCTGACCCGCAATATCCAACTCAATATTCCCATGGTGTCCGCCGCGATGGATACGGTGACCGAATCCCGTCTGGCCATTGCCCTGGCGCAGGAGGGCGGTATTGGCATCGTCCACAAAAGCATGACTATCGAGCAGCAGGCGATAGAAGTGCGCGCCGTGAAAAAATACGAAAGTGGCGTGGTCAAGGATCCCATCTGTATCGATGCCGATGCGACGATCCGCGATCTTATTGCCCTGACCCGGGCGCACAATATCTCCGGGGTGCCGGTGCTGAAAAACGGTGAGCTGGTCGGTATTGTCACCCGCCGCGACGTGCGGTTCGAGTCAAACCTCGATGCCAGGGTCTCCGATGTCATGACCGCCAAAGAGCGCCTGGTCACGGTGCAGGAGGGCGCGGAATCAGAACAGATCAAGAGCCTGCTGCACCGTTATCGCATCGAGAAAGTCCTGGTTGTCAATGACGCGTTCGAATTGCGCGGGCTGATTACCGTTAAGGATATCGACAAGGCTGAACAATTCCCCGATGCCTGCAAGGACGATCAGGGACGCCTGCGGGTGGGTGCGTCCGTGGGAACAAGCCCCGACACGGATGACCGGGTCGATGCCCTGATCGCCGCCGGCGTCGATGTTCTTGTCGTGGACACCGCCCACGGCCATTCCCGCAACGTGCTCGAGCGGGTCAAGAGAATCAAGCAAAAGTACCCGGATATGCAGGTGATCGGCGGGAATATCGCCAGTGGTGACGCGGCCCTGGCCCTGGCGGAAGCCGGCGCCGATGGCGTCAAGGTGGGCATCGGCCCCGGTTCCATTTGCACCACACGCGTTGTTACGGGAGTTGGTGTCCCTCAGATTTCCGCTATATCGGAAGTCGTCAAGGCGCTAAAGGGCCATGATGTTCCGGTGATTGCCGACGGCGGCATCCGTTTTTCCGGCGATATCTCCAAGGCGATTGCAGCCGGTGCGGATGCGGTGATGATGGGCTCCATGTTTGCCGGCACTGAAGAGGCCCCCGGCGAGATTGAGCTGTATCAGGGGCGCACCTACAAATCCTATCGCGGCATGGGCTCCCTGGGCGCCATGTCCCGCACCCAGGGTTCCAGCGACCGGTATTTTCAGGATTCCAGTGCCGGTGTGGAAAAACTGGTCCCCGAGGGCATTGAAGGGCGCGTACCCTATAAAGGGCCGGTTTCAGCCATTATTCATCAGATGATGGGTGGCCTGCGTTCTGCCATGGGCTACACGGGTTGTATCGATATGCAGGCGATGCGCACGCAACCCCGGTTTGTCCGTGTGACCTCGGCTGGCATGGGGGAGAGCCACGTTCACGATGTTTCCATCACCAAGGAGGCGCCCAACTATCCGGTTGGTGGACGTTGACAGAGCCCTTATATTTTAAGTGAGATAAATCACGTAACGTATTGATAGGAAAGGCGGGGCATCAAGCCCCGTCTTCCGTTTAACCCTTCTCGCACACAGAGGCAGACAGACAACACCCCATGAGCAATGATATTCACGCCCAGAAAATTCTGATCCTCGATTTCGGCTCTCAATACACCCAGTTGATCGCGCGCCGGGTCCGGGAAATCGGTGTCTACTGTGAAATTCATCCATTCGACATCTCTGACGAGGAGGTCAGGGCATTCAACGCCAAAGGGGTGATCCTGTCAGGTGGGCCGGAGTCGGTAACCGCGGGGGACGGTTCGCCCCGGGCGCCACAGGTGGTATTTCAACTCGGGGTGCCGGTGTTGGGTATCTGCTACGGCATGCAGACCATGGCAGAGCAATTTGGCGGCAAAGTGCAGGGCTCCAAGGTTCAGGAGTTTGGCTATGCCCGGGTCCGCGTGCACGGGGACAACGACCTGTTCCGGGACATCAAGGACCATGTCGATCACGACGATGGTGCAGCCCTGCTCGATGTCTGGATGAGCCACGGCGACAAGGTTATCGAACTGCCGTCGGGTTTCGAGGTTATCGCCTCAACGCCATCCTGCCCGATTGCGGGGATGCGCGCCATCGACAAGCCGTTCTTCGGCATCCAGTTCCATCCGGAAGTCACCCACACCCTGCAGGGCAGGCGCATGTTCGAGCACTTCGTGCTCGGAACCTGTGGTTGCGAAAAGTTGTGGACACCGGAAAATATCATCGACGATGCCATTGCCAGGGTGCGCGAGCAGGTTGGTTCTGACAAGGTGCTGCTCGGTCTTTCCGGAGGCGTGGATTCCTCGGTGGTGGCAGCTCTTCTGCATCGGGCAATCGGCGAACAGCTGACCTGTGTGTTTGTCGATAATGGCCTCCTGCGCAAACATGAGGGCGATCAGGTGATGGACATGTTTGCCAAAAACATGGGCGTCAAGGTGATTCGCGTCGATGCCGAGGAGCAGTTTCTGTCCAAGCTGACGGGAGTCGCCGATCCGGAAGCCAAGCGTAAAATCATCGGCAATACCTTTATCGACATTTTTGACGAAGAAGCCGGAAAGCTGCGGGACGTCAACTGGCTGGCCCAGGGAACCATCTACCCCGATGTTATCGAGTCCGCCGCGTCAAAAACAGGCAAGGCGCATGTCATCAAATCCCACCACAATGTCGGTGGTTTGCCCGAGGACATGAAGATGTCCCTTGTCGAGCCGCTCCGGGAGCTGTTCAAGGACGAGGTGCGCAAGATTGGCCTCGAACTCGGTCTGCCCTACGACATGGTTTACCGCCACCCCTTTCCGGGCCCTGGCCTGGGCGTGCGCATCCTTGGCGAAGTGAAAAAAGAATACGCCGATATTCTCCGCGAAGCCGACGCGATATTTATTGAAGAATTGCACAACGCGGACTGGTACCACAAAACCAGCCAGGCATTTGCCGTCTTCCTGCCGGTGAAATCCGTCGGTGTGGTGGGCGATGCCCGCCGCTACGAATACGTCATTGCCCTCCGCGCCGTCGAAACCATCGACTTTATGACCGCCCGCTGGGCGCATTTGCCCTACGAGCTTCTGGAAACGGTTTCCAATCGAATTATTAATGAAATCAGTGGTGTATCAAGGGTTGTTTACGATGTTTCGAGCAAGCCACCTGCCACGATAGAGTGGGAGTGACGGAAATTCGTAACTCATTGAAATATAAAAATAAAATAGCTTCCATTGATAATATAAACTGCATCATCAATGGTATTTTTCATGGTATTTTCCGCACGTTGCAGCACGAACAGCAGCGATACCATGAGGGTCGGATTGGTTCGGCCATGGTATTTGGGAACTTGAATTCAGAGTGCTCCGGAGCAATCGGAAGCCGGCGATTCCAGCACAGTGTTTCAGAAAAACAGCACTGTTTTTCTGAAACTATTGGCGGCGGTACAGGCGCAATAACCAAATAACTTACTGATAAACATATTATTTATGTAATCCTCCTCGTGGAGGAGGTCGGATTTCCCCGCCTAAGCCTGCGTCTACACTCCTCACTTTGATTACTTGCAGAAAGTAACTAGGTGCGTTACAGTTTCTCATCAAGAAGGAGATTGCTATTGATTCAGAGTTTTCGGGACCGTTGGCTCAGGGATTTTTATCTGGAAGATAAAACCAGCAAGAAGATACCCGCTGATGTTGAAGACCGGCTGTTTCGAAAGCTGCAGTTAATCGATGACGCGACCTGTGATCTCGACTTGCGGTCGCCTCCAAGCAATCATTTTGAAAAGTTGAGAGGAAACTTGGCCGGGAAGCATTCGATCCGCGTTAACAAGCAATGGCGGTTGGTGTTTACTTGGTCAGGTGAACGTGGCGAGGCCCAGGACATCTATCTGGATAACCACGATTATCGGTGAGGCAGGCTATGAATATCACAAAACGACGTCCCGTCAGTGTAGGTGAAATGATTACCGAGGAGTTTCTCGTGCCCATGGCGCTGACGCAGGGACAACTGGCAGAAGCGATGGGAGTCAGTCGAAAAACCGTGAATGAGTTGTGTACCAATCGCCGTGCAATCACGGCGGATACTGCGCTGATGTTGGCTACGGTATTTGGGAATTCAGCTGATTTTTGGTTGAATCTTCAGCAGCGCAATGAACTGTGGAAAGCGCTTAACACACCAAAGCGACGGGCACGGATAGAGAAGGCTAAACCGATTGCCGCCTGAGTTTGAGGGTAGTGGCCGTTAGTACGCACAAGTGGACTTGTACCACCCTCGACGTTCACGGCTATCCTCTTGAAAGAGTGTTCGAATGAGACATGCGGTGCTTACGGATTTGTCGAAAAAATGAAACTTTTTGAAGGATTTTCTGAGCATGGTATTTGTCATGGTATTACCGATTATCAGTAAAATAACCCATTGATAACAAAAGATAAAAAAGGCTTATTGATAATAGAGTGGGAGTGACGGAAATTCGTAACTCATTAAAATATAAAAATAAAATAGCTTCCATTGATAATATAAACTGCATCATCAATGGTATTTTTCATGGTATTGAGTGCTGGGAGCACGGCAGAAAACATCAATACTTTGAGAAAAAATTGATGCTGGCATGGTATTAGGACGCTTGAGCTGCGTGTGTTCTGGAGCCACCCGGAAACCTGCTATACCAGCACAACTTCAAATTGTTTTCTCTCGTCTGTGTTAGCTGATTCACCTGAGGATAGGGTGGAATAGTTCATCGTCTTGTAGCTTTTTCGGGTTTATTGAACATGGGCTGGAGCATAGCGAGGCAGCAGTAAACATAGTCGTGAATTGTCATCAGCTTTTACCAGTTGACTCCTTGCCGCATATTGCGCCAGAGAACGTTTCCAGGCGATGAATGCGGTGAGAACGGTATATTCTTCTTGGGGATAATCGAACTGTCGCCCAAATCTCCAAATCCCCGAGACCAATAATTTTTGATTTTCAGTTATACAAAAGTTGGTTCCACGGAGCCTGTTTGGCATCGTGAGCTTTCTTTTTTATAGTTTATAGCTATCAGTTGTATTTTTTTAATTGTTTAGATTGTGTCAGCAGACCGCTGTAGACTGGGAGTTAGATTAGTGGGTCGGAGTGTCTATGAATTGCCGTACATTGGAATATATCGTTGCTGTCAAAGAAACAGGAAGCATTCGAAAAGCCGCACAAGCCTGCAATGTAACCGTCGGCACCATCAGTGGCCAAATAACGCGCCTGGAAAACTATTTCGGCGTCAGGATTTTTAAAAGCCGGGCGCAGCCGGCAGAACTCGATGAAAGCGCTGTAGAACTGTTCGAAAAAATAGAGGCCGTGGTAGAAAACCTCAGGATGATTAAACTGCTGGCCAAAGGATCACAGGCAAAATGAGGCGCACCTGATTTATGTTGGCGTTTGGAATTATCAAACGTGAAATAACCAGGCAACAAATTGGGCCTTAGATAAGGTAGATTCTTGATTGAGTTATTACATCATAGAACGGTACAAAATGGCCTATATTCAATGAACCCAGCAGGGTCGATCTAAACCCCAAAGGATAAAGGACGATAAATATGAAAAACGATACAAGTAGCAGTGCCGGTAAATGCCCGGTCATGCATGGCGGTAGTACCTCTGCAGGCACCTCGGCGATGGACTGGTGGCCGGATGCGCTGAATCTGGACATCCTTCACCAACACGACACCAAAACTAACCCGCTGGGTGGGGATTTCAACTACGCTGAAGAATTCAAAAAGCTGGACCTGGAGGCGGTGAAGAGAGACCTCCATGCCCTGATGACCGACAGTCAGGAGTGGTGGCCTGCCGACTGGGGCCACTATGGTGGCCTGATGATTCGCATGGCCTGGCACTCTGCCGGCACCTATCGCATCGCCGATGGCCGTGGTGGTGGCGGCACCGGCAACCAGCGCTTTGCCCCGATTAACAGCTGGCCGGATAACGTGAGTCTGGACAAGGCGCGCCGCCTGCTGTGGCCCATTAAGAAGAAATACGGCAACAAACTCTCCTGGGCAGACCTCATTATTCTCGCTGGTACCATCGCCTATGAATCCATGGGGTTGAAAACCTTTGGCTTTGCCGGTGGTCGCGCCGATATCTGGCACCCGGAAATTGATATCGACTGGGGTTCCGAGAAAGAGTGGCTGGGTAAAAGCGATGAGCGCCACAACACGGAATCCACAGACGCCATGGACAATCCCCTGGCTGCTGTGCAAATGGGTCTTATCTATGTTAATCCGGAAGGGGTTGATGGTAATCCAGACCCGCTAAAAACCGCGATTGATGTTCGCATCACCTTTGCCCGGATGGCGATGAATGATGAGGAAACCGTAGCCCTGACAGCAGGTGGTCACACGGTTGGCAAATGTCACGGTAATGGCGATGCAACTAAACTGGGGCCCGACCCGGAGGGAGCTGATCTCGCCGAACAGGGGCTGGGATGGCACAACCCACAGGGTAAGGGTAAAGGTCGCGATACCATCACCAGTGGTATTGAAGGTGCCTGGACCACCCATCCCACCAAATGGGATAACGGGTATTTCTACTTGCTGTTCAACTACGACTGGGAATTGAAGAAAAGCCCGGCAGGCGCGTGGCAGTGGGAGCCTATCAACATCAAGGAAGAAGACAAGCCGGTCGATGTGGAAGATCCCTCTATCCGCTACAACCCCATCATGACCGATGCCGACATGGCCATGGTCAAGGACCCGATCTACCGTAAGATCTCTGAGCGTTTCTACAACGACCCGGAATACTTTTCCGAAGTCTTTGCTCGCGCCTGGTTCAAACTGACCCACCGTGACCTGGGACCAAAAAGTCGTTATCTGGGGCCGGATGTGCCAAAAGAGGACCTGATCTGGCAGGACCCCATTCCAACCGTGGATTACACGTTGAGCGATACCGAGATTGCCGATCTGAAGGCAAAGATTCTCGGCACCGGTTTGAGCGTATCGGAACTGATCTCCACCGCCTGGGACAGCGCAAGGACCTTCCGGGGCTCCGATAACCGTGGTGGGGCCAATGGTGCCCGTATTCGCCTTGCTCCTCAAAAAGACTGGGAAGGCAATGAGCCTGGCAGATTGCAGAAAGTGCTCCGCGTGCTGGAGGAGCTCCAGGCCGGACTCAGCAAAAAGGTCAGCATCGCTGATCTGATTGTCCTTGGTGGTTCGGCAGCAGTGGAAAAAGCGGCTCGTGACGCCGGTGTTAACGTTACTGTGCCTTTCGCACCGGGGCGTGGTGATGCTGCCGCTGAGATGACCGACGTGGAAGCCTTTGAGGTGCTGGAACCGATTCACGACGGCTATCGCAACTGGCTGAAAAAGGATTACACGGTTTCCGCTGAAAAGCTCATGCTGGACCGTACCCAGCTGATGGGGCTCACCGCTCCGGAAATGACGGTTCTGGTAGGTGGTATGCGGGTGCTCGGCACCAACCACGGCGGCAGCAAGCATGGTGTATTGACGGATCGCGAAGGCGTCCTCAGTAACGACTTTTTCGTCAACCTGACTGACATGAAGTATTCCTGGCGGTCTGCTGGCGACAACCTCTACGAAATCTGTGACAGAAAAAATGGCGCAGTGAAATGGACCGCAACGCGGGTAGACCTGGTGTTCGGCTCCAATTCCATATTGCGTTCCTATGCGGAAGTGTATGCCCAGGACGACAACAAGGAAAAATTTGTCAACGACTTTGTTAAAGCCTGGACCAAAGTGATGAACGCGGATCGCTTTGATCTGTAGTTGATATTCACAATTTGCCTGGCAGTCACCAAAGTTTTAGCAAGGGGCTGTCAGGCCATTCTCAAGAGTACAAACAATGAGCAAGATTGATATTGGAATTTCTAAATCCAACCGCGAGACTATCGCTGACGGGTTAAAACGGTTACTGGCAGATTCGTATACCCTCTATCTTCAGACCCACAATTTCCACTGGAACGTGACCGGCCCTCAGTTCCGTGAACTTCACCTGATGTTTGAGGAGCACTACACAGAACTGGCGACGGCGGTTGATGAGATCGCCGAGCGTATCCGTACCCTGGGCGTGGCCGCGCCCGGCACCTACAAAGCCTTTGCACAACTGAGTTCCATTGAAGAAGTTGACGGGGTTCCGGGTGCCAAAGAAATGGTGAGCCTGTTGACCAAAGGACACGAACAGGTTGTCAAAACCTGTCGAGAAGCACTCGGTCCGGCCCAGGAAGCCGACGATGAGTCCTCGGCGGCGTTGATTTCCGATCGCATGCGCATACATGAAAAAACCGCGTGGATGCTGCGGGCCATGCAATAGTTCGTCATGGTTCATAGCTTGGGGTTCCTGACCAAGAGTAGCTGCTTACAGTTTTTGCGAAGGGCTGCCTGCTGTGACGTAAAGAGCATCTACCCATGCTCCTGCTGATTCTCCTATTCAGTATTCTGGGAAGCATCGGCGCGCTTCTCATCAGTGCACTGTTATTGCTGTTTCCAGAGAGTACTCGTTACCGGCTGGTTCCCAACCTAGTCAGCTACGCGACCGGTACTCTGTTGGGGGCAGCGTTTCTGGGTATGATCCCGGCGGGTCTCAAGCAAGCCCCCGTATTTTAGTTCTCAGTAACCCTGTTGGGCGGAATCGTTCTCTTTTTTGTGCTCGAAAAACTGGTGCTCTGGCGTCACAGTCACGAGGGGCAGCCATCGCAGCAAACCGCCACCGTACCACTTATTCTGATTGGTGATGGTTTTCACAATCTGGTAGACGGTGTCGTCATTGCCTCTGCCTTTCTGACATCCATCCCATTGGGCATCGGCGTATCTCTCGCCGTAATTGCCCATGAAATTCCGCAAGAAGTGGGGGACTTTGCCATCCTGCTGGAAAGTGGGCTTTCCCGTGGCAAAGCACTTCTCCTTAATGGGCTCGCATCATCGACAACATTGCCAGGAGCCCTGTTGGCCTATTTTTGGCTTGATAAAACCAGCACATGGGTTCCCTATATCCTTGCCCTGTCCTCAGCCAGCTTTATCTACCTTGCGCTTTCCGATTTAACCCCTGGGCTGAGAAAGGAGGTCGGGGGCATTGCAACGCTGCGGCAATTGATTTTGTTGGTTGCGGGTGTAGGCACCATTGCCATTTTTCATCATGGGCAATGACAAATTATCGGTCAAAATGAGGGTGTTGAGTGAACTCTTTAACAGAAGATGATAAACAGGTGCTGGCCGAGGCGCTGGATGATGAGTACAAGGCCTATGCCACCTATGATCAGGTGATTAACGACTTCGGTAGTGTCAGACCTTTTAGCAATATTCGTGAGGCCGAGGGCCGACACATTGATGCGCTTCTGAGACTTTATCGAAAATATGGTTTGCCGATACCTGAAAACCCCTGGCCTGAAAAGGTGCCACGGTACAACTCTCTCTTAGAGGCGTGTGAAGCAGGTGTCGCTGCAGAGATAGAAAATGGCGAAATGTACAACCGTCTTTTGCGCCAGACTCAGAGGGACGATATTCAGATTGTGCTGAAAAATTTGCAAGAGGCATCACAGCAGCGTCACCTCCCGGCGTTCCAGCGTTGCGCTGGAGGAAATAGAGGCGCCGGTAGGGGGAGAGGACGTGGAAAGGGGTTTGGGCATGGTCGCGGTTGCAAAATTGACTAATAATATTGCGCGTCGCAGTAGCCATAAATCGAGTGCGCTCGGGACTGGCGCCCAGAGGAGATAGGCATGAATACCACCACTGCCAGTTTATCGGAAAAAGGCCATTCACTCGCTGGAATGCGTATTCTGGTTTGTGGCAAGGGCGGTTCTGGAAAAAGCACGATTTCGGCCCTGCTGGCAGCGATGCTGCTGCGGCGCAATTACGAAGTATTGGTAATCGATGGCGATGTCTCTAATCCAGAGGGATTGATTCGTTTGCTTTTCGGTACGGGTGTGGAGGGAGAGCCTGAACCTCTGGTGGAATTTTTCGGTGGTCTTGACGTTGTTACATGCCCTGTTGATGATCCATCGCCCTTGACCCGCGTAGGGGATTCCGTGCCTCTGGCGGAGAAGAAAATCGACGTGGAAGAGGAAATTCCGCCACAGTTCATACGGCAGAGGGGCAGGATGCGTTTTCTGCAGGTCGGCAAAATCAGTACCTACGGTCAGGGATGTGATGGCCCTCTGGAAAAAGTTGTGAGGGATTTTATTGCTAGCGGCGATGCTGTCAGCATTATTGATATGAAAGCGGGTGTTGAACACTTTGGCCGGGGGATCCCTCATTCTCTCGATATTGTGCTCGGTGTGCTGGACTACACCCTTGAGTCTGTCTCTATCGCACGCCGAATGGCTGAGTTCTGCCATCAGGCCGGAATTGAAAACTACTGGCTGATTCTGAATAAAATCGGCTCAGATGAAATCGAATCAATGATCCTGGATAAACTGGGAGATCTTCACCATCGGGTGATTGGGCCTATACATTTTGACCAAAACCTGATCAAGCTGGGGTTGACGGGAGCGTCATTGGAGGCGTATCGGTCAGTGGAGGAATTCGAGCACATTGCCGAGCAGCTTGAAGATAGGGTGAGCGGGATTGGCCGCAGGAAATAAATCGGATCCAACCTGTAACCTGAAACGAGACAATTTTAGAAAAAACGCAAGTAACGAGGTATTTGATCATGAGAAAGGAAGGTGCTGCGCTCCGCAACCTATTAATCATCGGCGGTACCATTATTGGACTGGTAGTTATCAGTATTCTGATCGCCAAATACGTTGTTTAAACCCGTGAGGTGTTCCCATGAAACGACTTTGTTTTTTATCGCCGGATCTCGACCATGCCCGTCAGGTGGTGGCAGATTTCAAGAGTAACGGTATACCCGAAAAACATATTTACGCCCTTGCAAAATACGGTGTGGACTTGGAAGACCTGCCTGATGCAGGACCAGAGTCAGACGATTTTTTGAATCCCTACAAGCGAGGCGTGGAGATCGGGGGCACTGCTGGTTTGCTTGCGGGAATTGCCGGTTTGGCGTTTCCACCAAGTGGCATTGTGGTTGGCGGAGGTCTGGTTCTGCTGGTGGGACTTTGGGGTGCGGGACTCGGTGGTTTGCTGACAGGCATTGCGGGAGCTGCTTTCCCCAGTTCACGCTTGCAGAGCTTCGAATCAGCTATCGATCAGGGTCAGGTTTTGATAATGGCCGATGTACCGAAAGACGAAGTTGAAAAATATGAGTCTCTAATCAAGTCTCATGACCCTGAGGTCAGTGTTGAGGGTATTGAGCCTACTGCACCGATAATTCCTAAATGAAAATTTATGTGTGGCCCGCACCTGGTTTTTCATGGCTGCAAAATGTCCCGATTTTTTCGCTACCCAGCATTCAGCTTTGTGAGGTGCGAGTAAAACTGTGACCGATTTAGAGTTACTGATAGACATTCACCGGTCTGCGGAACGACAAGGGCCAGGAGGGGAGGCGGAAACAATACGGGCGATGGAGCTGGCCGGACTCGACCGCTCGCGACCTTTGAAAATCGCAGATATCGGCTGCGGTACTGGTGCATCGACTATCCTCCTGGCCAAGGCGCTGGTTGCCGACATCACCGCCGTGGACTTCCTTCCGGAGTTTCTCGATGAGCTTCAAGCCAGAGCCAGCGCCCACGGCGTCGCGGATAGGATCACCACGCTGAACTGCTCTATGGATGCCCTGCCGTTTGAGGAAGGTGAATTCGACGTAATCTGGTCCGAAGGAGCGGTCTATAACATGGGCTTCGAAGCGGGGGTGTCAGCCTGGCGGCGATTCCTGAAGCCCGGTGGAAAGCTCATCGTTTCTGAGATCACCTGGCTAAGTGAAACACGACCGAAGGAGCTCCAGTCTCATTGGCAGACTGAGTATCCGGAGATCGACGTCGCTTCGGCAAAGATCGGGATCCTGGAGCGGCACGGTTACAGTCCGGAGGCATACTTTGTCCTGCCGGCACATTGCTGGCTTGATAACTACTATCGACCCATGCGGCGTCAGTTTGATGCGTTTCTCGAACGGCATGGTGCGAGCGATGAGGCAGTGGCCATCGTCGAGGCGGAACAGCGTGAAATCTCCCTCTACGAAAAGTATTGCGACTACTACAGTTATGGGGTCTATGTTTCTAGGAAACTGATGGTGTGATGTGATCGCGCTGATGGGAGAGCATCTGTCTGGGCATAACCGGCTCGTTGCTAAAGGAGGTAACTCCACCGAGGCGACGTGATGGACAAAAAATGCCCATGCGACAATTTGAGGCGCTCCTAGCTTTGATGCTGTAAAATGGCGGTTTGTATTCGTTGGCTTCGTCAGTTCGAATTTGTTTTGACGGGCGGGATTTTACAAGGACGCTCGTTTATTGCCCGTGTGGATTGGCCTGCTCTCGAGTTCCAAAGAAAAATTTTTTTAAGAAGTTTCTCAGCATGGTATTTTCCATGGTATTACCAATTTGTAGGAAAATAAGCGATTGATAATAAAAGATAAAAATGGCTTATTTACAATAGAGTGGGAGTGACCTGGCAACAACAGGGACTCCCTGGTAGCGTCTGCCGCTGGCAGACATTCATTCAGCTTGGCGCCATTGCCGGGTTGTTTGTTTTGGACTTTGGTTAATTACCAGAAATGACCCGGTTTTTCTATTTGAACCTCAGTGCATCAACCAGCAAGCGAAACAATGGCGATGATTGACGGCGGCTTGGGTAATACAGGTAGTACCCGTCATAGGTGGTAACCCAGTCCTTCAACAGACTGACCAGTTTTCCGTTTTCCAGCTCTTCTCTCACCATTGCGGTTGGCACCCACGCCAGCCCCAACCCGTCGACAGCCGCTTTTACCAACAAATGCGCATGACTGAATATCATGACCGGTTGAGGGCGGAAATTAATCGTGTCGCGTTGTTTGTCGTTGTTACCACCGTTGTCACCAGACGCCTGAAGTTCCCAGCTCATGATGTTCTCACGGGTGGGCAACCGCAAAGCCAGGCAGCGGTGGCTGTTCAGCTCCGTGGGCGTGGCGGGACTACTATGGGCTTGTAGATATTCCGGTGAAGCCACAACGATCATTTGCATATTGGGTGTGATTTTTACTGCAATCATGTCCTTGTCGACCGCGTGGCCCAGGCGGATGCCGATGTCGTAGCGGTCCTTCACGATGTCGGTCAGCGAGTAGTCCGTTGTGATTTCCAGGTGGATGTCGGGGTAGTCACGCGCGAACTGGGCGAGTTTGTCCCACAGGATTGAGTTAACGACATGCTCGGTGCCATTGATCCGCAAGGTTCCGCGGGGAGTGTCACGGTACTCGTTGAGGGCACTTATTTTTTGCTCGATACCGGCGATCAGCGGAGCAATGTCATTCAACAGCTGTTCTCCGGCCTGGGTAGTGGAGACGCTGCGGGTGGTACGATTGAGTAACTTGATGCCAATACGCTGTTCGAGTGCTTTGATGGTGTGGCTCAAGGCCGATTGGGAGATCCCCATCTGACCGGCGGCTTTGGTAAAGCTGCCCGCTTCGGCAACCAGCGTGAAGGCTCGCAGGTCATTCAAGCTTTCAGACATGGAAGCTCCTGGATATAACGTTATTGAATAACTCATTTCATGCCGTTTGGCGCATAAATGGGGCCGGATTGGCCAAGTCCCTCCAGATTCTATCTTTTATTAATGAATTTATCTCATAAAAGTAAGCGCGAGCAGGTATCTAATCAACCACGCCATTCCCCACTACAGTGTGTCTCAGAATCTGAGTTGCAGGACAGCAATCGTGGTGGGTAAAGGCGCAGTTCGAGCGTTCGTTGAACCGCCTGTAAACTGGATGTGTAGCACTGCTAGGTATGGCGGTTCTCATCCGCTTATCACGCATCAGACAACACAGGATTGGGCACAATGTTGAAATTGATTACAGCGCTGATCGCTGTGGCGAGTCTGTCTTCTGCTTCAGTCACGGCTGAGGAAACTACAGAGCCCGACAATCCCTTTGGGCTGGTGTACGCGGATGCCATTACTGAGAATGT
>PABE01000014.1 GCA_002702725.1 Porticoccaceae bacterium | reverse complement strand
TTTTGGCGTTTTCTGCGAGCACCCCCGCCTCATCCAGGGCGTCGATCCACATCTGCCAGTCTTCCCCGCCCATCACTGCAACGGTGTTGGCAATATCCTCTTCGCTGGCCGCATCCAGGGTCACTTCCTGGATCTGTTCCTTGTCGGTATTGATGCCCCGCTGGGTGACACTTTTGCCAATCGGCTTAAGGGTAGACGTGAACACCTCGCCGGTTTTCGGGTGCTGGCGCCGGGGCGCCGCCAGGCTGTAGATCACCAGATCCACCTGGCCGAGATCGGCCTTGATAGTCTCGATGGTTTTCCGCTTGATCTCGTCGGAAAAAGCATCGCCATTAATGGATTTGGCGTAAAGCTCCTCCTGTTCAGCGAACTTGTGGAAGGCGGCGGAGTTATACCAGCCAGCGGTGCCGGGTCTTTTCTCTTCACCCGGCTTTTCGAAGAAAATACCGAGTGTGGACGCACCGCAGCCAAAGGCAGAGGTAATGCGGGCGGCGAGGCCGTAGCCCGTGGAAGCGCCAATCACCAGTACCCGCTTGGGCCCATTTTCAATGGCCGATTGGGATTTCACGTAAGCAATCTGTTGGCGGACATTTTCCTCGCACCCGACGGGATGGGTGGTGATACACATGAATCCGCGCACTCTCGGCTTAATGATCATCGCTGCTCCGTATACAAAACTAGTCTTGTGCCATAATGGCCCGCCATGATAACCCGAAGCCCCCACTGACTCCACGATGTTGCAACTTCGCTATGCCACCCCCGACCTTTGGACCCGGGCGGTAATGGCCGATTTCGACCGGTTCCTGAACGACCACGCCAGTGCTGAGAACAAGGCCGCGGGCATGGCCATGTCCATGGTGCTCCACTACCGGGACAAACCGGATGTCGTCAAAACCATGCTCGATCTGGCCATTGAGGAAATGTCCCACTTTCGCGACGTGGTGCGACTACTGCACAGCCGCAACATGCAGTTATTACCCGATGAACGGGACGAGTATGTGCGGGCACTGCGGGCGCAGGTTCGTACAGGCAAGCGTGACTACTTTCTCGACCGGCTACTGCTCGGCGCCATTATCGAAGCGAGGGGCGTGGAGCGCTTCGGCCTGGTCGCCACTTCTCTGCCGAAGGGAGAGCTGAAGGCGTTCTACAGCCGCATCACCGCCTCGGAGGCGCGGCACTACCAGCTTTTTCTCGATCTGGCCCACAATTATTTTCCCTCCCCGCAGGTCAACGAGCGTCTTGATCAGCTGCTCGACGTCGAGGCAGCCATTACCGCCCGCCTGCCTTACCTTCCCCGCCTGCATTAACCGGTGTTCAGGCCCGCACCATGGTGCTGACCAGATAGGCGGTATAGGCCACATATACCGACAGAAGTATGGCGCCTTCATAGCGGTTGATTCGCCCCTGGGCCCAGAACCCATATCCGAAGACGAACAGCGCCAGGGTGAGTACTGTCATCAGCAGCCAGTCCCGATACAACACCAATGGGTCCACTTCCAGGGGGTGAATACCGGCGGCAATACCGACGACGGCCAGGGTATTGAATATATTGGAGCCCACTACATTGCCCAGCGCCATATCGTGCTCGTTCTTGCGCACCGCCGCCAGTGCCGATGCCAACTCGGGCAGCGAGGTTCCGATGGCGACCACGGTAAGGCCGATGACAAGATCACTGATCCCCATGAACTGGGCGACGGATACGGCGCCCCAAACCAGCAGCCGCGAACTGGCAATCAACAGAATCAGGCCCAAAGAAAGCCAGAACAGGGCTTTACCCAGCGGCATCGCATGGGCCACCGCCTCCTGCGCCACTTCCTTCGCGTAGGGGTCGCCCTTTGCTTTCAGACCCGAGTAAATCGACCAGCCCATGGATACAGCAAACACCAGTCCCAGTACTGCCGCATCCCAACGGGACAAATACAAATCCACCAGCAACAAACCGGCTAACACCGTTATTACCGTCAGGACCGGTAACTCCTTGCGAAGAAAAGCAGAGTCGACAGAGATAGGTTTGATCAATGCCACGACACCCAGGATCAGCGCAATGTTGGCGATATTGGAACCGTAGGCATTACCCAGGGCGAGACCGGGATTACCGTCGAGGGCCGCAAATGCCGAGACCACCATCTCCGGGGCCGAGGTGCCAAAGCCGATGATCACCATGCCGATCAGTAGCGGCGACATGCCCAGGTGATTTGCCGTAGCGGCAGCACCGTCGACAAAACGATCTGCACTCCAGACCAACAACGCGAGACCAATCACTATCGCAATCGCCGCCAATACCATAAAACACTCCAGTCATATTCAGTCAGGCGAATAATCAGGCGCCACCGGCACAAGGATGTGGTCGGCACCCGACGGATCGAACGGCAGCCATTCTAACAGGCTGTTGATCAAGGTTGCCTGCCATCACTGCCAGGTCTTTTTCGAGCGATCCGACCTGGTACCCGACAGATCTGTCGGTTAGTCGTCGGGAATCGCCCCGTGGCGAATCAGCCGTCAAGGAAGCGATTATCGAACGCCCGAATTCGGTTGCGTTATCGGGCAACGCACAAATGCGCTTTGCCCGGCATTGACAGACAACACTGGTTCAAAGCCGTTGCACCTGCCGCTCAGTACGCTACATTGTGGCTTTTTGCCAGGGCAGAACCACTATGAACGCACTCGAATTGTTCCGACTCGACGGCAAGACAGCCGTTATTACCGGCGCCGGCAGTGGCCTGGGCTACGCCATCGCCGAGGCCATGGCGGAGGCCGGCGCCGATGTCGTCTGCGGCGACATCAACAAGGCCCTGAACGAAGCAACCGCAGCAAGGGTTTCCGCCCTCGGACGCAAATCACTGGCGCTGCACTGTGATGTGACCTGCGAGTCGGATGTGGTCAATCTCTTCCAACAGGCCAGGGATCAGCTCGGCACAGTGGATATCGCTTTTGCCAATGCGGGGATTGCCGATCCGATGCCGGTGCCATTGCACGAAACCACCACGGAAAACTGGAACAGGGTTCTCGATATCAACCTTCAGGGGGTCTATTACACTTGCCGGGAAGCGCTCAAACACATGGTACCCAGGGGCGAGGGAAAGCTGATCAACATCGCTTCCATGTGGGGGCTGCGCGGTTCACCGTTTATGCCCATCCCCTCCTATACCGCCAGCAAGGGCGCAGTGGTCAACCTGACCCGCGAACTGGCTCTGGAATACGCCCCGCACAATATCCAGGTCAACGCCATCTGCCCCGGTTTTTTCCGTACCCGGCTCGGGGACGGCGGCTACGAAAACCCCAACTTTGTCGCCATGGCCGCCCAGGCAACGCCCATGGGCCGCATCGCCGAGGCTGACGAGATAAAAGGCACGGCCCTGTACCTGGCCTCGAAAGCATCTTCCTTCACCACCGGCGCCGTGCTGGTATCCGATGGCGGCTGTCTGGCCCGTTGAGCCCACTGACACTCGACAGAAAGGGCGAACGCTGGTACCGGCCACCAACAAGTTTCTGTGCCATCTGCACCCGTTGCCGTTATGATCTGGCACCCGGATGACTGCGGACAAACACCGGGGCCCGGTGTCAGACCGAAAAACTCTCATTTGAAACCTGTAATTTCTTGATCGACAAAATTCTAAAAAGGAGCCCGCTTGTGAAAAGACTCGAAAACAAAGTTGCCGTGGTGGCCGGCGCCGCCACCGGCATCGGTGCCGCCTGTGCACGCCGATTCGTTGAAGAAGGTGCCAAAGTCATCATCGGCGACCTGAATATTGACACCGCCAACCAGCTGGCCGACGAGCTTGGCAACGCGGCAATTGCCGTCAAATACGACGCAGCCGATGAAGCCTCCATCAAACACCTGATCGACAGCGCAGTGGATAAATTTGGCGCTCTGCATGTGCTGCACAACAATGTCGCCCTGACATCAAAGGTCGCGCAAACCACCGACCTTAACGTTACCGATATCTCCCTGAGCACCTGGGAGGACATCATGCGCGTCAATACCACATCGTTTCTGATCGGGACCAAATACGCCGTGCCGCACATGATCGCCTCCGGCGGTGGCGCCATCGTCAACACTGCCTCCAACTCCGGCCGCTTTGGTGATGTGGTTCGCACCGCCTATGGCGCTTCGAAAGCGGCGGTGATTTCCCTCACCCAGCACATCGCGGTGCAATACGGCAAACAGGGGATTCGCTGCAACGCCATCGCCCCCGGCGTCATCCTGACCGACGCCATGAAATCCCTGCCCGAACTGGTGACCCTGATTGAACCGCATATCGTCACGCCCGAATTCGGTGAGCCCCACGATGTCGCCGCACTGGCCGCATTCCTCGCCTCGGACGAATCCCGCTATATTACCGGTCAGGTCATTCCCATCGACGGCGGAGCCTCCATCCACCATCCGCAACTGGCCGATATCATGCGCAACAGCGAAACCAAAGGATTGAGCTGAGAATTCCGCACAGCCCGCCACCCAGTGTGCCGATGGCGAACCAGCGCCGTCGGCATTTCTACCCGCCTCAGGTTAATCAATCGAAATTGAGATCTGGCCCTGCCCAACGGCAGCAGACTCCCCGGCCCTTCAAAGCACTCCCACGCCATCAGGACGTTCAGGCCAGCCATCGAAACCGCGGCTGTCACCCCCACTGTTCAATCCACTTCGCAAAATTTCAATATTGTGTCTATCCTGAGTTCTAACGGAATGCCGCGTCCGTGTCGGGTTGTGAGCGGCGAAATACCAATAACCAGGCAGCGGGGTTACCCAAGCTGTCATTGAAGACACTAACAATAAAGCCAGGGGACTTTACCAATGGGTATCGCCATCGTTCTGGTTCTTCTCGTTATCGGGACAGTATTGTTCCATCTGTTCAGTCCCTGGTGGCTGACACCGATCGCTTCCAACTGGACGACCATCGATACCACTATCGATATCACCGTCTGGGTGACCGGTATTGTCTTTATTTTGGTAAACCTGTTTATGGCCTACGCCATTTTCCGGTACCGCTATCGGGATAATGCCCGCTCGGAATATGAGCCTGAAAACCGGCGTCTGGAAATATGGCTGACGGCACTGACCACTGTGGGGATCGTCGCCATGCTGGCCCCTGGTCTAATTGTATGGGCAAAAATTATTACCGTACCGGACGACGCCATGACCGTAGAGGTGGTCGGCCACCAATGGCAATGGACCTACCGCTTTCCGGGACAGGACAACCAGTTCGGTACCACTGACCCGACCCATTTCAGTCCCGACAACCCCTTCGGCATGAATCCGGACGATCCCGCCGGCCAGGACGACATTCTGGTCATCAGCAACCAGGTCCACTTGCCTGTGGACAAATCTATCAAGGTCATCCTCCGCTCCAAGGATGTATTGCATAACTTCGCCGTACCCCAGTTCCGGGTCAAGATGGATATGGTTCCCGGAATGGTGACCTATTTCTGGTTTACCCCCACCCGGACGGGCGCATTTGACGTTATGTGCCAGGAGCTTTGCGGGATGGGCCATCACCTGATGCGCGGCAAGGTGGTGATCGAAGAAGAAAACGGGTTCCAGTCATGGCTGGACAGCCAGAGCACATACCGGCAGATACGTGCGCAGCAGGTGGCCGACATCAATACCGGCAAGCAACTGTACGCTGTCTGCACCGCCTGTCACGGACCCAGTGGCGAGGGAAACCAAAACCTCAATGCCCCCGCTATCGCCGGTCTGGACGCCGAATACGTCGCCCGCCAATTGGACTATTTCCGCCGGGGAATTCGGGGGGGGCCGGAAAGTGGCAGCCAGAGCCAGCAAATGGCGGCCATGGCCGGGACCCTGGCGGACGATCAGGCGGTGCGCAATGTCGCCGCTTACATCGCCAGTCTTTCACCGGCATCACCAGATAGAACACTCGCCGGCAACCCCGAGAAAGGCGAGGCGATATACCGCAATTGTGCGGTTTGCCACGGTACTCAGGGGCAGGGAATCTGGACCACCGGGGCACCCCGCCTGACCGGCGTGGACGACTGGTATCTGGCCGGCCAGTTGCAGCAATTCCGATCCGGGCTGCGGGGCCGGCATCCCGAGGACGCCTACGGCGCCCAGATGGTTGCCATGGCGGCTTTCCTGAACGGGGAAGGCGCGATTCAGGATGTGGTTGCCTACATTGGCACCCTGCAGGATTCCGGGTCTGAGACCAAACAATTAGCACGGGGGAAATAGTCCATGGACCATGTCGCTATTGCCGATGAGCGCGGGCTGGAGCTCCACGAACCGGCGAGCTTTATTACCCGCTATATCTGGAGCCAGGACCACAAGGTCATCGCCGTCCAATACGGCATCACGGCAATTCTCGTCGGACTGGTCGCCCTGGCCCTGTCCGCCATGATGCGGCTGCAACTGGCGTTTCCCAACAGCTTTTCCTTTATTGCACCGGGTGATTATTACCAGTTCATAACCATGCACGGCATGATCATGATTGTCTATCTGCTCACGGCACTGTTGCTGGGCGGGTTCGGCAATTACCTGATTCCCCTGATGATCGGGGCCAGGGACATGGTTTTCCCCTATCTGAACATGCTCAGCTACTGGGTTTACCTGCTCTCGGTCATTGTGCTGATGGCAAGTTTTTTTGTCTCCGGTGGTCCAACCGGCGCCGGCTGGACCCTGTATCCACCCCAGGCGATATCCCACGGAACACCCGGTGCTGACGGCGGCATAATCCTGATGCTGGTATCCCTGGCGATATTTATCGTCGCCTTCACAATGGGTGGACTGAATTACGTCACCACGATCCTCCAGGCCCGTACCCGCGGCATGACGCTGATGCGCCTCCCGTTGAGTGTCTGGGGCATTTTTATTGCCACGGTGCTCGGCCTGCTGGCATTCCCCGCACTGTTCGTCAGCGCGGTCATGATGTTGCTGGACCACATTGCCGGCACCAGCTTTTTCATGCCGGCACTGCTCAGCGAAGGTGAACTGACCGGACACAGCGGCGGCAGCCCGATATTGTTCCAGCACCTCTTCTGGTTTTTCGGCCATCCCGAGGTGTATATCGTTGCCCTGCCGGCTTTCGGTATTGTCTCCGATCTGATCAGCACCCATGCGCGACGGAATATTTTCGGTTACCGGATGATGGTCTGGGCGATCCTTGCCATCGGCGTACTCAGTTTCGTGGTCTGGGCCCATCACATGTATGTCAGCGGCATGCACCCCTACTTTGGATTCTTCTTTGCCACGACGACACTGATCATTGCCGTACCCACCGCCATCAAGGTCTACAACTGGGTACTGACCCTGTGGCGCGGCAATATTCGCCTGACCGTACCCATGCTGTTTGCCATCGGCTTTATATTTTCCTTTATAAACGGTGGGCTTACCGGCCTGTACCTCGGCAATGTGGTGGTAGATTTGCCCCTCTCCGATACCTATTTCGTCGTCGGCCATTTCCACATGGTCATGGGCGTGTCCCCGATCCTGGTGATATTCGGGGCGATCTATCACTGGTTTCCGAAAATTACCGGCCGCATGCTCAACGACACCCTCGGCAAGGTTCACTTCTGGCTTACTTTTCTGGGCACCTATGCGATTTACCTGCCGATGCATTACCTTGGCTTCCTGGGGGTTCCCCGTCGCTACTACGCCATGGGTGACACAGAGTTTATCCCCGAGTCGGCGCAATCTTTGAACGTCGACATTACCATCGCGGCACTGGTTGTGGCGGTCGTTCAGCTGGTGTTCCTGGTCAACCTTTTCTGGAGCCTGCGCTACGGCAAACCGGCCGGCGGCAATCCCTGGGATGCAACGACCCTTGAGTGGCAAACACCGGATACGCCACCCAGACACGGCAACTGGGGGCAGGAGCTTCCCACTGTCTACCGCTGGGCCTACGATTACAGTGTCCCCGGACAGGAAAAGGACTTTATTCCCCAGACCGTGCCGCCCACGGAAGAGGAGAGCCAGGAGGGAACCAAGCCATGAACGTGATCATTTTATTCATGGCTGTTCTGGTTGCCATCGTCGTCTGGTGGATCCTGTTGCAGCGGCTGACAGTCAAACCCTGGTTGGGAGCCGGTGCAACCTTTGACGATCAGCGCCCCTACTCCCGGGATATTTCCGCCAAACTGGGGCTCTGGGTGTTTCTCGCTGTCATCACCTCTCTGTTCAGTCTTTTTGCAACCGCCTATTACATGCGCATGCACGTGGCGGACTGGCGGCCCCTTCCGGAGCCGGGCATCCTCTGGACAAACACTTTCTTACTGCTCGCCAGCGGCATTGCGCTGCAAATCAGTCAGATGACATTGCGCCGGCAAAAAACAGCCCTGGCACGGTATTTATCGATAACGGCATGGTGTCTGGCAATCGCCTTTCTCGTCGGGCAGTGGGCCGCCTGGCAGCAGCTGAGTGCCGCGGGGTATCTGATCTGGAACAATCCTGCGAACGCCTTTTTCTTTCTGCTTACAGGGCTGCACGGAATTCATATTGCCGGCGGCATCTGGGTCTTATCCCTGGCCCTGTGGCGGTATCAGCGTCGATCGGATTCCGAAAACCTGCTTGCCATCCAGCTATGCAGCCAGTATTGGCACTACCTGTTTGCCCTATGGATACTATTATTCTGGTTACTGTCATCCACGTAGCGAACCGGTAGCCCTGTCGTGCTGAACGGGAAAGAATGGGCTGAATATAAAGCTGCCGCAGCTAATACACCGGATATTTTCAACCATACTTGGCAATAGAAATACCAGACACAATTTTTTCAGCAGTCTGAACGAGGCAAAAAACACAGGTACAGAAAAATGAATGTCAACGCCAGTGCCCAGGATGCCGAAACCAGAATGGCCAGTCTCGTCAACGACTGGGCGGACGATAAAGAAGCCTTTCGTGTCCCCTGGGGCAAGGCGATGATGTGGATTTTTCTGGTCAGCGATACGTTTATTTTCGGCTCCTTTCTGATCGGCTATATGACCGTCCGCATGTCCAGCACAGAACCCTGGCCGCTGGCGAGCGAAGTGTTCGCGCTCACCATTTTCGGTGTCGAGCTGCCACTGATCCTGATTGCCATTATGACGTTCATACTTATCAGCAGTAGCGGCACCATGGCCATGGCAGTCAACTACGGCTACCGTCGGGAACGGAAAAAAACCGCCATGCTAATGCTATTGACAGCGGTTCTGGGCGCCAGCTTCGTCGGTATGCAGGCGTTTGAATGGACAAAACTCATCGTTGAGGAAGGCATACGCCCCTGGGGCAACCCTTTGGGCGCTGCGCAGTTCGGCGCAACGTTTTTTATGATCACCGGATTTCACGGGCTGCACGTATCGGCAGGTGTTATTTATCTTCTGGTGGTCGCAATTCGAGTGTTAAAAGGTCGCTATGAGCAACAGGGGAAATACGAAATCGTCGAGATTGCCGGCCTCTATTGGCATTTCGTCGATCTGGTTTGGGTATTTATTTTTGCGCTATTTTATCTTTGGTAGAGGTGCCCCATGGAAAACACCGCCAAGCAACAGCACCCCATCGGCGTTTACCTGAAGATCTGGTTGCTGCTATTTGTGTTCAGCACACTGTCCTATATGGTGGATTATTTCGAGTTTCAAGGGTTACTCAGGTGGTCCCTTATCCTGATTTTTATGTTTGCCAAAGCAGGGCTGATTGTGGCCGTTTTTATGCACATGTTCTGGGAGCGAATGGCGCTGATTTACGCTATTCTGCTCCCTCCCCTGGCACTGATGGTATTCGTGGGCATTATGTCAATGGAATCGGACTATACGCTCCTGACCCGGCTGACCTTCTTCGGTTAGAAAGAGTCAAAGACACGGACGGCTACACTCTCGAACAATATGCCGATTAACAATTCACGGCCCCCACTGCGCCCAGCGGCGTATTAGTTCCTGGCCCCGGACAACAAACCATGGCGCAGGTTTTCCTGTTCCCACCTGACGCAGGCGGGGATGGGCACTTAGAACGGATTCCATGGTTTCCGCCTGTTTGACGGTAATGTCAACAAACAGGATGTGGCTGCCTTTATCCAATACATCCTTGAACCGCTGCAGCTCCTTGTTGGGTTCCTGGATACCGTACAAGCCCCCTTCCCAGGTACAAAATCCAAGCACCACAATGGCCAGGAAAACAAAGGGCGTCCAGGTATAAATTTCCGTCCAGGTGGAAAGGGAGGCGACCACCAGCACCAGTATCGCACCAATCAAACCCACAATGGCACCAATTACCGTGGAATGGACAAGGTCCTTTTTCATGATTGAACTGACGCTGTGCAAGTGGTGCTGCGCCACTTCACGATCATTATTACTGAGTATATGGATCTGCTCGGTGACAATACCGGCGCTTTCCAGTTCGCCTTCAATATCTTCCAGTTCATCCAGACTATCACTGATGTAATAGTAACGTTTCATTACCCCCTCCTCTCCAGTGTTTTCACAGTGTGATACTCGGTTTAGCAACAAAGTGGCAGAAACTACTTTTTTACCTGGGAAAATTATAGAACGAATTTACTATGGTTGAAGAAACGACGCTTATTTATACTTTTTCAGAAGTAAAAAATATTTTATTAACACTCATGGTTATTAAAAAATCGTTCTTTTTATACTTTCACATTCCTGACTTAAAACACGTCTGAAAAGATCATAGCACGTAATGATTTATGAGTACGATTTTACAGTCCCTTGCATGTTCAGGGCTCCCTGTTACGAGAGCAGTGCGGCATTCCCCGCAACATCCTGCTGGTCGGTCCCACCTTACCCAACCGGGTTAGCTCCACAACTTTAACGGTCGCGTCGAGCTGTTTTTCAATCAGGCACAAGTCGAAGAAGGCCGCACGGTCCAGCAAGATGTCATCACCGGCGTCACCCGTCAATCCGTGCCGCCACGGCACGGATTGACGGGATTATCAGACCCCTCTCCATATCAACGGGCAGGCCATATCAACGGGCAGGCCATCGCCAGGGCACATGGCCGGCCCGGGAGCCATGCCGCTCGTCAGATTACTTGACGCACCTCGGCCCTACAGCCTTATACTGTATATCCATACAGGTATAGTATTCATCATGTCATCCACCAGCACCCCAAAATCCGTCTCTCTGGAGGAACTGCTGCGCCACAACGATATCTGGCGCGGCCATTCCTACCGTTTCAGGCCACGGACCTGCCTGGACACAGGCCATCCTCCACTGAACGACCAGCTGTTGCATGGCGGCTGGCCGCTGGGCTCCCTGACGGAGGTCTGCCAACAGGGTTTTCAGGGTGAATGGCAGCTGTTCCTGCCGGCGATGCTCAGGATCAGCCCCGGCTTGATCGTTTTGCTGAACCCCCCGGCCGAACCCTTTAGCCAGACCCTTATACAGGCCGGCATCGACCTGGACCGACTGGTCATTGTCGATGCCGAAGACAGATCATCGTTTCTGGCGGCATTTTCAACACTGGCCCGCACCGCCTCATGCGGCGCCGTATTCGCCTGGCAGCCACAGAGTGGCCTCAGCTACACACACCTGCGCAAATGCCAGTTGGCGGCCTCTGAAGGTTCCGGCCTCTATGTTATTTTTCGACCATCGGCCGTACAGCAGCAAAGCTCTCCGGCATCCCTGCGCCTGTTCAGCCAGATTCTCCCGGATTGTTTGGCACTGACAATTTTCAAGCAGAAAGGGGTTCTACAGCGCCATCAGTCCCATCCGGTGACACTGCCTTTGCCAGGTGCATGGCACCCTGACCTGCCCTATGAAGTAGTGACCACAGAAACCCAGAGCAGGGGTCGGTCTGTGTTATCCACTGCACGGAAAGTCACTGCCATCGGCCCTACTCCGCGCAAGCGGATCCGCGCGCCACAGGCAGGGGTGACTAACGGCAAGCCGTCCGGAAATGCCGGCTAGAGCAGAAAATGTGAGATACCGATGCCAAGGTCACCTAGCGTTCACAATACATTGCTCGAGACTTGCACACGGGGATATCCGTGAATGGTAGAGGGAATCGCCTGTGGCTGGCGCTCAGATTCAGGGACTTGCCGCTCTCCGCACTGCCGGATGGAACTGACGACGGCAGCGGTGCCATTGTCGTGGTGGAGAAACGCCGCGTGGTGTTCTGTAACATCGCGGCCCGAAAAGCAGGCATTGTCCGGGGCACAGACCTCGCCACGGCCCAACTATTAAGTAATTGCCGGGTATTCCAGCGGGATCGCCAACGGGAACTAAACACGCTTCACCAATTGCGGGATGATTTATATCAGTTCACTCCCCATATTGATATTCAGCAAAGTCGACACACACCCCAGTCCGGCCTGCTGCTCGAAATCTCCACCTGCCTGCGCCTTTTTCGAGGGCTACAAAACCTCTATCACCGCGTGCAGACTTATCTGCAAGGTGCGTCCCTCGACGTTCGTGCGGGGCTCGGCCATACGGCTCAAGGGGCCTGGCTGTTGAGCTTTACCCATTACGACATCGCCGGGCCTGAAACCTGCGCCACCGAAAATACGGCCGTTTTTATCGAACGCTTGCACAGACTGCCTGTCCAGGTACTGCAGGACTATCCGGAGGCCGTCAACGCCCTGACCCAGATGGGTTTTACGACCCTGGGAGATATCGCGCAACAAATCCAGTCGAGCGCTGTCAGTAGTTTGGCCAAACGCCTGGGCCGCGATTTCGCCCAGGCGATCATGGATATTTACGATATCGGTTCCGACTTTAATCAGGCCGGGCTTTTCAACCGTCCAGCCCCCACCTATGTGCCCGAAGAGCTTTTTGAGCGACAGGTGCAGTTCGATTTTCCGGTCATTGCCATCGACTATCTGAACCCCGCCATTGAAAGCCTGCTGCAGGATCTGAGCGAGTTTATGCACCTCCGTCACCTGGCCTGCCAACATATCCAGTGGCGGTTATCTGATATTTACCGGCGCCTTGACTGTGTCGATGTGTACAGCGATGTTCCGCAAAGCGGGTGGCAGCTCCTGTATGACCTCACACTGATCCACCTCGAGAACAAACCTATCCCCTTTGAGGTGGATTGCCTGACACTGGTTTATCGCAACAAATTACCCCGGCAAACAGCCTCTTCCCCACTGAATTTATCCGGACAACACAGGCAGCACGGTGACACCCAGGATCTGGCCATCGCCATGGCAAAACTGAAAACCCGACTGGGGGAGAATGCCGTTCATAAAGTCAGCTACAGGGACAGCCTGATTCCGGAACTCAGCCACACCATTGTTGCCCTGGCGGAGAAATGCTGCCAGCAGCTGCCGGACATTCACCGGCACAGTCTGCGTCCCAACTGGTTATTCAGTCCGCCAACGGCCATAGGGCACCGCGGCGAGCGACTGTACTGGCAGGGCTACCTGGCCCTGATGGCAGGCCCGGAACGGGTGACGGGCCACTGGTGGGATAGCCCCGTGGCCCGGGATTATTATCTGGCCCGGCGCCAGGACAACGTGGCGGTCTGGGTATATCAGGACCTGTATGACAGACAGTGGTACGTACACGGGGTTTTCAGTTGATGCGATATGCCCAGCTTTTCACGACAACCAATTTCACCTTCCTGACCGGCGCATCTCACCCCGCCGAATACATCGAGCGTGCACACGCCCTTGACTACGACGCCCTGGCCATCACCGATGAATGCTCCCTGGCCGGGGTGGTGAAAGCATTTGCGGTCGCGCAAACACTGAACGTCAAACTGATCATTGGCAGCCGCTTCCGACTGTCAAACAACCTGCACTTGCTTGCCATTGCCCCATCCCGCGCCGCCTATGGGGAACTGTCCGGCTTTATCACCTTAGCCCGCCGGCGTTCCGCCAAGGGGGAATACCAGGCACACTTTGAAGACCTGCGCTTTCGCCTGCGCAATTGCCTGATCATCTACCTTGCCGATAGCGGTCAGCACATTGATGAAAGTAGCGTTGATACCCTGAACAAGGGCTTTAAAGACCGCCTGTGGATCGGCCTCGATCACCGTCTTCGCGGCGGCGAACAAATGGACTTCAGCCGCTGGCTTGACCTTGGCAGACGAAAAGCAATTCCCCTGGTAGCCTGCGGGGAGGCACTCATGCACTGCCGATCCCGAAAACCCCTGCAGGATACCCTCTCCGCCATCCGCCACAACACGCCTGTCCAGGACATGGGCACCAGGCTGGAAAGCAATGGCGAGGCTTACCTGAAAACCCCCGAACAACTTCGCAGACTTTACCCTGAAGCACTATTGGCGGAAACCTGCGCCATTGCCGATCGCTGTCATTTTTCCCTGCACGAGCTGCGCTACCAATACCCGCAGGAACTGGTACCCGATGGGTTCAGCCCCATCGAATACCTGCGAGAGCTGGTCACCGATGGCAAGCGTCAACGCTGGCCTGGCGGGGTACCGTCTGACATTGAAAAACTCATTGAGACTGAACTGGAACTGGTTGAAGAGCTTGGCTATGAATTTTACTTTCTGACCGTCCATGACATTGTCCGCTTCGCACGGGGGCGGGGAATCCTCTGCCAGGGACGGGGCTCCGCCGCCAACTCTGTGGTCTGTTATTGTCTGTTTATCACCGAGATCAGCCCCCGACAGATCAGCGTACTTTTCGAGCGTTTTATTTCCCGGGAACGGGACGAACCACCGGACATCGACGTCGATTTTGAGCACCAGCGGCGGGAAGACGTCATTCAATATATTTACGGAAAATACGGCCGGGAACGGGCCGCCCTCGCCGCCACCGTCATCACCTATAAACGGCGCAGCGCCATCCGGGATGTGGGCAAGGCCCTGGGGCTGGACTTATCCCTTCTGGACCAACTGTCAAAATCCCTCGCCTGGTGGGATGAACCCCGCGCCCTCGATGGAATCATTGCCGCGAAAGGGTTGCCCGTCGCAAAAAAGCAACTGCAGCTATTCCTGTCCCTGAGTAACGAAATTATCGGCTTTCCCCGCCACCTGTCCCAGCATACCGGCGGTTTCGTGATTTCCCAGAATCGCATCAGCGACATTGTGCCGGTGGAAAACGCCAGCATGCCCGAGCGAACCATCATCCAGTGGGACAAGGAAGACCTTGAAGCAATGCGCCTTCTAAAGGTGGACGTACTGGCTCTGGGCATGCTCAGCGCCCTGCGTCGCATGCTTGAAATGGTCGGCGGCTACGAACCCTCCATCCAGACTCTCGCAGATATTCCCCGGGAAGATCCCGCCACCTACGACATGCTGTGCAACGCGGACACCGTCGGCGTGTTTCAGGTGGAATCACGGGCCCAAATGTCCATGCTCCCGCGCCTGCAACCCCGAACCTTTTACGACCTGATTATCCAGATCGCCATCGTGCGGCCCGGCCCCATCCAGGGGAAAATGGTTCACCCCTATCTTCGCCGCAGGGCCGGCCTTGAGCCCGTGACTTACCTCACAGAAGAAATCGAATCGGCGTTGAGCAATACCCTGGGGGTGCCTATTTTCCAGGAGCAGGTGATGCGCATTTCAATGACCGCAGCGGGGTTTACCGGCGGCGAGGCGGATGAATTGCGCCGGGCCATCACCAACTGGGGCAAAAACTCCAAGCTGCTTTTATTCAGGGATAAATTTATCAACGGCCTGATCCGTAACGGCTACCCGGTGGAATTTGCCGAGAACCTGTTTGAGCAGGTCAAGGGCTTTGGCGGTTATGGTTTTCCGGAAAGCCATTCCGCGAGCTTCGCCCTGCTCGCCTATGCCTCCTCCTGGATAAAATGTCACCACCCCGCCGCCTTCTTCTGCGCCATTCTCAACAGCCAGCCCATGGGGTTTTACTCCCCGTCGCAACTTATACAGGACGCACGACGACACGGCATCGCGGTACTACCGGTGGACATCAATAAAAGCGCTTGCGAAAACATCCTGGAACAGACAACAGAAAGCCAACGTGGCATCCGTCTCGGATTTTGCCGGGTGGCCGGACTTGAAGCCATGAAAGCCCGGCGTATCGAAACAGCGCGCGGTGCCGTGCCGTTTTCGTCGCTGGATGACGTCGCCCGGCGTACAGGGCTGGGGGACACTGATTTACAGGTACTGGCCTCTGCGGACGTATTGCGCTCCCTCGCCGGCAACCGGCACCAGGCCCGCTGGCGGGCAGCTGCCATCGAACCCCGCTTGCCACTTTGGGAGCATCGGGAAGCAACCCGGCAGGATGATCTGCTGATGGCTGCACCTAACCTGGAAAAAGACGTGATGACCGATTACCAGACCCTGGGCCATACATTGCGGGCCCATCCCATGACCCTGCTGCGCAACGAGTTGCCTTTTAGCCGATGTACAACCCAAAACACACTTGCCACCCTTCGGCATAAAGGGCTAGTACAGGTAGCAGGCATAGTGGTTTCCCGACAGAAACCGGGCACCGCCAACGGCACGCTGTTTATTACCCTGGAGGATGAAACCGGCAATATCAACGTGATCGTGTGGCGAAAAACGCAGGCATACTTCCGCAACGCCATCCTCACCGCGAAGTTGCTGTTGATAAAGGGGACCCTGGAAATTCTCACAGAAAACGTCGCCCAGCCCGTGGTTCATGTGATTGCCGGCAGCATTGAGGATCACACGGGACGATTGGCGAGTCTGACCACGCGGGCGCGAAATTTTCGCTAGAGCACAGCCCGGCGAGGCGCGAAGGTCAAACTGACCCGGAAATTGATCAATCATGGCCAAACCGATTGGCGGTGTGAATAAACTCAGGCAGTTAGGCAATAAAGAGCTGGATTAGAATGGTGGCGAAACCAGAGTCTTCTTCCTTCCGAGTAAGACCAACATTGAGTAACACGAAGGGATACCCATGAATCGTTTAAACCAATGCATGCGCTTATTAGGCTGCTGAAAAAACGCATAACTGGCCATTTTTCTCAGTACGTCAGGGGGACTCGAATCTCAACTCTCAACCCTCCACCGGCACGGTTAGACAATACAAGTTCGCCGCCAATGGTCTGAACAATGTTTTGGGTAATCGCCAGACCAAGGCCCATACCCTGGCTTTCCTGGTTGCGGGCACGGTCAAGCCTGTAAAACGGCTCCAGGACTGCTTTGAGCTGATCGTCCGGAATGCCAGGACCACGATCATCGACGCCAATCACAAGACGCTGTGGTTCCGGCGTCAGCGTTACCTCCGCTGCTTCACCATACTTGATGGCATTGTCGATGATGTTCTGAAGCCCACGGCGAAGGGCCGTCCCCCGACACACGATGTTGACGTCAATATCAGGGCAATGGCAGGTAACGGGAAAACCCTCCGTGCGCATATCCTCGCAAAGGCTCTCCACGAGCGCGGCGATATTAACGTTTCGGAGCGGCTCGCTCGGGTTATACCCCCTGACAAACTCAAGCATCGACTTGATCATGGCATTCATGTCAGAGATCCCCCTCAGCAACCCGTTCCTGTCATCGGAATCCGGCAGCAGCTCCGCCCGCAATTGGAGCCGGGTAACCGCTGAACGCAGGTCGTGGGAAACAGCCGCCAGCATTTCCGTCTGGTTTTTAATAAGCAGGGACAGCCGGGTCTGCATGCGGTTAAACGCCTTGGCTGCCCGAGCAACTTCAAGTGGACCATCTTCGTTCAGGGAAACGGAGTCAATCGTGGCGCCGAAATCATCCGCGGCCCTGGCGAGTCGCTCAAGGGGGGCAGTGGCTCTCTGAATCAGCAACCATGCCAGCAAAAGTGCCAGAAGCCCGACGAGGGCAAAATAGACAATGACGGTATCCTCAAGCAGTGGTGTCCCGGCTGGCAGAACCGTATGGAAGACAGTCTGCTCGCTGTCGGGGAAGTTGATGAATACCAGCACATCGAATCCGCGCAGCCCGTTGTCGGCCTTTAATAGCTGGGGAGTGTCCAGGCCACGAACACAGACCTGTGCACTGAAATCCGGAAGTTCGCCAAACGCCGCCGAGATCCGCGAGGACATGTGACGGGAAAAATCGTTATCCTGGCACGCGACCTCCTCGATGGAGACGACCTCCGGGAACATCGTGAGAAATTGGGTTTCAGCCGCCGCAAGTATCCGATTGCGGTCCTCCGGAGGAAAACCCCGGGCGAGACCGACAATACCGATGATACGGTCAGCAAGATCCGCGGTCTCGGCAAGAATAATGGCTTTATCCCGGTTGTGTTCAAAGAGTAACAGGCTGGCCAGCTGGGAAAACAGAAATACCGCACAGAAGATCGTGATTGCCCTTACCTTCAAGGTACGGGGCACCGGAATACTCACATCGATTCCACCGGGCAGGTAAAAATATAGCCGGTGCCCCAGGCGGTTTTGATGACCTGTGGGTCTTTGCCGTTGTCGCCAAGCTTGCGCCGCAGACGGCTTACATGGGAGTCGATACTGCGGTCGAAAGGGGCACTGTGCCTGCCTTTGGTGAGATCCAGCAATCGATCCCTGGAAAGCGGAATGCGGGGGTTTTGCACAAATGCGAGCAAGAGCTCCGTTTCACTGGAGGACAGCGGGATGGTGCTGCCATCCTGATCGCGGATCTCCATCTGCGCGGGAATGAACTGCTTGCCGGCAAAATGGAAAATTCCACGGGTGGGTCTGACCGGGTTGTAGCTGGCCCTCCGAAGCACCGTTCGTATTCTGGCGATCAACTCACGGCGTCCAAAGGGTTTGATGATGTAATCATCGGCGCCGAGCTCAAGCCCCACGACACGGTCTATCTCATCGTCCTTGGCGGTGAGCATGATAACGGGCGGCATTTCGGGGTCTGCCCGGAGTTGCCGGCATAGCTCAAACCCATCCGTACCGGGGAGCATCACATCGAGGAGGATGATGTCGGGCCGGATTTCCGCCAGATGCTCATACATCTCTTCCCCGCCTGCTGCCGTCAGTGGCGAATAGCCTTCCGCCGCAAGAAGGCGTGAAACCAGCTCGCGAATTTCGCCGTTGTCATCAACGATCAGAACACAGGTGTTGATCGTCGGTGGAATTTCTTTCAGCAAAGGCATGCCCCACGAGGTCGTTTTCAGGCACCATATCACCACAAAATTAAACAGTTTACCAAAACCTGTCAAAGGCCGCTTGTGCGACAATGACATACTTTTTTACAATTTTGACAATACTTTTCCGTCACAACAGTGCCAAAGTATTTCGACGGTTTCCCCTATCGGATCAAGGGTGCACGTGCCATGCTGATTAAAATTACAGTGCATGTGGTCGCCGCGGCGCTATCAATGCTGGCCGGCACCCACAGTGTCGCCATCGAACGGCTGGACGGCGAAAAATTTATGAGTGCCTGCCGATCCTATGAAACCTACAGGGGCCAGCCCGGGGCAGAAGCAGACAAGGCACTTTGCTCCGCTTTTTTACTCGGTTATGTGGCTGCATCGGCGCAGTACCTTGATACCGAACAGGGCAGGAGAAGCTTTCACGACAAGGCAGTGGAAACTCGCGTCCGGGGCCTGATTCGCAAGGATATGCGTTTGCAGGATCAGCGTTATTGTGTTCCTCCCGAGGAATCTGTGGATAGGATGGTATCCAGAATCAATGAAATCAGGCTTATGAAAGAAGGGCCCCGGTTCGCCGAAAATGTTGTAGAAAGCGTCCTCAACAAATACTATCGATGCACTGACTGAGTTTAAATGTGCATATTCGTGTCAGGATTAGACTCTTTCCAACTGCTCTGATTTAACAGGCCCGGCTTTCAGGACGCACTCTATATGAGATATACGGTCAGTATTTTCACACTTCTGATTCTTTTCTGGCTCGGAAATTCGGGACATTACTCTACCCTGTTGCTGGCAATGGGGTTTCTATCGACGGGATTCGTAGTGGCTGTTGTACGAAGAATGAATGTGGTTGATCACGAGTCCCAGCCTCTCCACATGCTGACATGGAAGCTTCTGTCCTATTACGGCTGGCTCTTTGTCCAGATTTTGCGCAGCAACGTCGACGTGGTTTACCGCATCTGGCGTGGCAACGATGTCCTGAGCCCAACGGTCGCCTCGCTGACAATGATGCAGGAGAGTGATATCGGAAAGGTCATTTTCGCAAACTCCATTACTCTGACCCCCGGCACCGTCGCCATGGACCTGGAAAACAACAGAGTGCTGATTCACGCCCTGACCCGCAATAGCATTGACGAACTACAGGGTGGCGACATGAACCGCCGGGTAGCACAACTGGAGGGCCGCAACTGATGCTTGCGGGAACAGCAATCGCATTGCTGGTGGTTATGGCCATGGCACTCATCCGTGCACTCCTGGGGCCAACCATCTACGACCGGATTCTGGCAGTCAATTTGTTCGGCACCAAAACGGTATTATTGATAGCGGTGGCAGGCTTCCTGTTCGGGCGCCCCGACTTTCTCGACATAGCACTTACCTACGCCCTGATCAATTTCATCAGTGTCATCGGTGTATTGCGGTTCTTCGAGTACAGCAATGCTCAAACGGACGGGAAAGGTGCCTGATGGATATCCTGCTGTCACTTGTCAGTCAGTTTTGCCTTGCCCTGGGGGCTTTCCTGATCTTCTCAGGGGGGGTTGGGGTGTTGCGTTTCCCCGATTTTTATACCCGCATGCACGCGGCTGGTGTGACGGAAACGCTTGCTGCGGGGCTGATACTGGTGGGGCTGATGATACTGGCGGGGTGGAGCCTTGTGCTGTTCAAGCTGGTACTGATCCTGTTATTTATCATGATCACCAGCCCTACAGCCAGTCATGCCCTGGCCAAATCGGCACTCCACGGGAAGCTGGAACCCTTCCGTCAGGTGAAGCAGGAGGGCGAGTGATGACCGCTTGCCCATTGTGGTTCCATGTCAGGATGATATAGACGTTCATGGGCCAGATTCTCGACTTCACGCTGCTCTTTTTGCTGCTGGTGACCGCCGTTGCCACGGCGAGGGTCAGGGACCTGTTTGCCGCGGTGATGCTCTCTGGCATCTACGGCCTGGTGTCAGCCAGTTTTTTTGTAACAATGGATGCTGTCGACGTGGCATTCACCGAGGCCGCCGTGGGGGCCGGGGTGTTTCCGCTACTCCTGCTGGCGGTGCTGGCAATGGTAGGTCGCTACGAAAAGACGGCTTATCGCCGCCCCTGGGCCGCACTGATCCTGGTGACCATCACCGGTGCCATGCTCGTCAACGGCACCCTGGATATGCCCGCCTTCGGTTCGGCAGATTCCCCCGCCCAGCAGCACGTGGCTCAGCGTTATATCGAGGAGTCTCCCGAGGAGATCGGTATCCCCAATATGGTGACCTCGGTACTGGCCAGTTACCGGGGATATGACACCCTCGGAGAGGTAGTGGTCATATTCACAGCGGCCATCGGCGTACTGGCGCTACTCCCCTCCCTCGGTGGCGGTGTGCGCCGAAAGCGCGAATCCGACGGCATGGGCGATCACCAGGTGTTGCGCATCGTCAGTAAAATACTGATGCCAGTGATTCTGTTATTTGCCCTCTATGTGCAGTTTCACGGTGAATACGGCCCGGGCGGCGGATTCCAGGCGGGGGTTATCTTCGCGGCGGGGATCATTCTCTATACGATGCTGTTCGGACTGGACACTGCTCAGGCAGTAATCAAGCCATCGGTGCTTCGAGTCCTGGCGGCCACGGGGGTGCTGTTGTATGGTGGCGTCGGTCTATTGAGCTTCCTCTCCGGGGCAAACTTCCTGGACTACTCGGCGTTGGCGGAGGACCCCGTCAGCGGCCAGCACATCGGCATTATCCTGATCGAACTCGGCGTCGGCATTACCGTCGCCGCGGCCATTATCCTGATCTTTTTCGCGTTCTCTGAGGCCGCCGGTGAAAACGGGGAGGAGACGTGATGGTGACCGATTTTTACAACTACTGGATTGTAATCGCTTTGATGATGATTGGTTTTTTTATCGTCATCGTTCAGGGCAATCTGGTGAAAAAGCTGATCGGCCTGAACATTTTCCAGACCTCGGTGTTTATCTTCTATATCAGCATAGCGAAGGTGGAAGGGGGTACCGCCCCCATCCTCACGGAAGGTGTCGTTTTATATTCAAACCCCCTGCCCCACGTACTGATCCTCACCGCAATCGTGGTGGGCATCGCCACTATGGCACTGGCGCTTTCACTGGTGGTTCGTATCCACAAAGCCTACGGCACGATTGAAGAGGAAGAGCTGCAGGAGCGCGATCACGAATGTTAAGCCACCTCCCTATCCTTCAGGTGATAATCCCCCTGCTGGCGGCGCCCGCCTGCCTGCTCCTCGATCGGGGGCGGATCGCATGGGCGTTTTCCTGTGCGGTCGCAATCGTATCCCTAGCCATTAGCCTGAGCTTGTTGCACCAGGTCAGCGGTGCGGGCCCGTTGAGTTATGAGTTGGGTGGCTGGGACGCACCCTGGGGTATTGAATACCGTATTGACCTTCTTTCCGCCTATGTCCTGCTTGTCGTGAACGGCGTGGCGACACTGGTACTGGTGGCTGCACGGTCAAGCGTGGCAGCGGAAATCGACGAGGCCAAGCAGCCGCTGTTTTATGTGCTTTATATGCTGTGCCTGGCGGGATTGCTGGGAATCATCGCCACCGGTGATATCTTCAATGTTTTTGTCTTTCTCGAAATCTCCTCCCTGGCCACCTACGCACTGATTGCGCTGGGCCGAGACCGTCGCGCCCTTTGGGCGGCCTACCAATACCTCATCGTAGGTACGATCGGGGCGACGTTTATCCTGGTGGGAATTGGCTTTCTCTACAGCCTCACCGGCACCCTCAACATGGCGGACCTGGCGCAAAGGCTCCCCGCGCTTGCGGAATCGGCGTCGGTGTATGCGGCCTTCGCATTCCTGGTAGTAGGCGTATGCCTGAAACTGGCACTGTTTCCCCTCCACCTCTGGCTGCCCAATGCCTACGCCTACGCCCCATCGATCGTGACGGCATTTCTGGCCGCCACAGCGACCAAAGTGGCGGTGTATCTCCTGTTGCGGTTCCACTTTTCCGTATTCGGCGCCAGCTTTACCGATCCGGTACTGCCCCTCGAGGGAATTTTCCTCGTCCTGGGCATTGCAGGGGTATTCGTCGCATCCATCGTGGCCATCTTTGAGGACAACATCAAACGACTTTTTGCCTACTCCAGTGTTGCCCAGATCGGCTACATGGTGATCGGGATGGGTATAGGGTCCGCCACGGGCGTACAGGCTACGCTCCTTCACTTGTTCAACCATGCCCTTATGAAAGGGGCCCTGTTCCTTGCCCTTGCGGCGGTGGTGTACCGCCTCGGCGGCGCCAATTTCAGCCATATCCGGGGCCTGGGCAGGACCATGCCCTTGACCATGGCCGCCATTGTGGTGGCAGGTCTGAGCCTGGTCGGCGTGCCCGGTACCGTCGGGTTCATCACCAAATGGTACCTCGTGATGGCGGCCATCAATGGCAGCCACTGGCTATTGGTGCCCGCCATTCTGCTGGGGTCACTGCTGGCACTGGTCTATGTCTGGAGAATCGTGGAAGCAGCCTATTTCAGTGAGCCAGTAGCAGGGACGGAGACCTGCCGCGAAGCGCCCCTGGGGCTGTTGCTGGCCATGTGGCTGCTGGTGATCGCCAATGTCTATTTTGGCCTTGATACCCGGTTGCCGGTGGCGGCCTCGGACGGTGCCGTACGGCTGTTAATGGGGGGTGCCGGATGAATGCCCAGCTCGCCCTGCAGTTGACCCTGGTCGCGCCGTTGGCGGGCGCGCTGCTGATCGCCCTGACGGGGAAATGGCCCAATCTCCGGGAGAGTGTCACCCTCGCCACCTCGGTCCTGCTTTTCGCCCTTGTCTTGCAGGTGTTTGCGGCGATGGGCGTCAACCACGATCCCCGCGAGCTTCATATCGATCTGTTTGAGTTGCTGCCGGGAATCACCATCGCGCTTCACTCGGAGCCCCTGTCGATACTGTTCGCAATGGTCGCCAGCGGGCTTTGGATAGTGACATCGGTGTACTCCATCGGCTACATGCGCACCAACAACGAGAAACACCAGACCCGGTTTTATACCTGTTTCGCGGTGGCGATCTTCGGGGCCATGGGGGTGGCGTTTGCGGCAAACCTCTTCACGCTGTTCCTGTTTTACGAAGTGCTGACACTGTCCACCTACCCCCTGGTTGCCCATAAGGGTGACGACAATGCGCGGCGCGGGGCACGCATTTACCTCGGGGTTCTGCTCGCCACATCCATAGGGCTGTTCCTGCCGGCGATGATATGGACCTATGCAGTCGCAGGAACTCTGGATTTCCGCCCAGGAGGCATTCTCGACGGGAACATTGCCGGTGCCGCTGCCACCGGATTGCTGATGCTGTACCTGTTTGGTATCGGCAAGGCGGCGGTGATGCCGGTCCATAAGTGGCTGCCCGCGGCCATGGTCGCGCCCACACCGGTCTCGGCCCTGCTTCACGCCGTGGCTGTGGTCAAGGCGGGGGTGTTCACCATGGCCAAGGTGGTGATCTACATCTTTGGCCTGGACTTCCTGGCCGACGTGCCCAATGAGATGTGGGCCGTCTATATCGCCGGGTTTACCATTGTCTCGGCATCCGTGGTGGCGTTACGGCAGACCAATATCAAGCGCATGCTCGCCTACTCGACGGTATCCCAGCTCAGCTATATCGTTATGGCGGTGGTGGTACTCACGCCCTATTCGGAGATGGGAGCCATCATCCATATCGTCGCCCATGCGGTGGCCAAGATAACCCTGTTCTTTGCCGCGGGGGCAATCTATGTGGCCAGCAAGAAAACCGAGATAGCCCAGCTGGACGGCATCGGGTACCGCATGCCCATCACCATGGCCGCGTTCACCGTGGCCGCCCTCAGCATGATCGGCGTGCCACCCACCGGTGGCTTCGTATCCAAGTGGTATATGATCGCGGGTGCCTTCCAGTTGGACAGCTACTTTGTGCTGGCGGTGTTGGCAACTTCCACAGCCCTCAATGCAGCCTACTTTTTGCCGATCGTGTTCCGCGCTTTTTTCCGCAAGGAGGCCGGGGATGGCAACCTTGACCACGGAGAGGCGCCCGTACCCATGGTAGCGGCGATCTGCGTGACCGCAGTGCTTACCCTGTTGGTGTTTTTCTTCAACGGTCCGCTGGTGGATTTTGAGCAGACAATTATCGGAGGCTTCCAGTGAACCGGAATTCCCGCAGCAGTGAACAGCACTGGCTCTATCGGCGAGAAAACCACAAAAAGCTGTGGTGGCTGTTCGGCATTATCCTCGCCGCCACGGTTGTGGTACAGGTGGCAATTCATGTCCACGGCCACTTCGGCTTTGACGAATGGTTTGGTTTCAACGCCCTCTACGGTTTTCTCACCTGCGCCATCATGGTGGTTTTTGCCAAGGTTGTGGGCTTTCTCCTGAAACGTCCCGAGGATTATTACAACCGCGATGTTTGAGATAATCCTGCCCCCCGCGTTCATCCTGCTCGCCGGCGCCCTACTGGTAGGGCTG
>PABE01000013.1 GCA_002702725.1 Porticoccaceae bacterium | reverse complement strand
CTTGTCGAAGGCCGGGTCGCCGCGGTCCGCTTCCAGATTCCGGAAACGCAGCACTTCGCGGTGCTTGTTCCAGACACTGTGAAACTTCTCCACCAGTTCCATGGCTTTCGCTTCGCGGTTGCCCGGCGGCCAGGGCTTGTCGATGGTGGCCAGGGCCTTTTCCACATCCTTGCCCGCCAACTCCGCGAGGGCAAAGAGCACATCCCGAATATCGTCAAAATACATGTAGAAAGTCGCCGACGAAGTGCCCGCTTCCTTGGCGACCGACACGGCCGTGAGCTCCACCGGAGAGCTGGTCTTCAGCAATCGCTCAGCGGCATCCATTAACCGCTTGCGGGTGGCGTGGCCTTTCGGTCCCAGGGTCTGGCCCTGTTTATTGCTGGTAACGGTGCTTTTCACAATATGGCCCTTGGTTAATACGGAAACGAGAAGGGAGCAAAGCGGGCCGGCTTGCCTGGCCGGTCGAAAGCTGCCGCGCAATTTTAATGTCTGCGACCTTCAATGCAAAGGCAATGCCCGGCGCCTGACCCGTGCCCTATTGACCCACACTGCGGGATTCGGGCATAGTTCAATAACTGTCACTTTATCAGTTTTTTGTCGACATGCCAGCCTGCGACCGCTTTAACTTGTCTCCACGATGGTTTAAGCGCCGTGGAATACCGATAATGCAGTAATAATGAGCCTTTTAGATCAGGTCTTTATAAACCAGTTTAATGCGTAGGAGCGCCATGGGGCGGGTGTTGCGATACACCGTCAGCAAACCGTGCTTCCCTGCGCCGGCGCGCACACGGGATACCATGAGTTTTACCAATGAGGTGGTGGTCGACATCGACCCCGAAGAGGCCCTCGAGGCACTTAAAAACCTGCTTCCTCCCGAGCGGTTGCTGTGCAATGCCGAAGCGCTGCGCCCCTACGAATGCGACGGCCTGTCCGCCTACCGGCAGCTGCCGATCGCCGTGGCGCTACCGGAAAACGAATCGGAAATCGTCGCTGTCCTGCGGGTCTGCCACCAGCTTGGTGTCCCGGTGGTGCCCCGGGGTGCGGGCACGGGGCTTTCCGGCGGCGCACTGCCCCATGCCCAGGGAATCATTCTGTCGACGGCAAAGCTCACCAGCATTGTTCGCATTGATCCGGAGCGGCAGCTGGCGGTGGTCCAGCCTGGCGTGCGCAACCTGGCGATATCGGAGGCGGCGGCGCCATACGGTTTCTACTATGCCCCGGACCCCTCCTCCCAGATTGCCTGCACTATTGGCGGCAATGTGGCGGAAAACTCCGGCGGCGTGCATTGCCTGAAATACGGGCTCACCGTTCACAATGTCCTGGGGCTGCGCGGCGTACTGGCGGATGGCACGCCCGTCACCCTCGGCGGCGAAGCTCCGGACGACCCCGGCCTGGACCTGCTGGCCCTGTGCATCGGTTCCGAGGGACTGCTGGCGGTGGTGACCGAAGTCACGGTCAGGCTCACCCCCACCCCGCCGTGCGCACAGGTGATCCTCGCTTCCTTCGCCGACGTCAACCAGGCCGGCAACGGGGTGGCCAACATCATTGCCGCGGGAATCATTCCCGCCGGGCTGGAAATGATGGACAGGGCGGCGACTGCGGCGGTTGAACCCTTCGTCAATGCCGGTTACGACCTGGATGCCGCCGCCCTCCTGCTGGTGGAATCCGACGGTACCGAAGGCGAGGTGAACGAAGAGATTATCCGGATTCAGACCGTGCTCAGGGACAGCGGCGCCACCGCCCTGCAGATATCAACGAGCGAAGCGGAGCGACTGCGCTTCTGGGCCGGCCGGAAATCCGCATTCCCCGCAATCGGCCGCATATCCCCGGATTACTACTGCATGGACGGCACCATTCCCCGGCAACACCTGGGCACCATGTTATCGGCCATCGCGGATATGGAGACCCGGTACGGCCTGCGTTGCGCCAACGTCTTCCATGCCGGCGACGGCAACCTGCATCCGTTGATCATGTTCGATGCCAATCGGCCGGGGGAGCTGGAACGGGCCGAAGCCTTCGGCGCCGAGATCCTCGAACTGTCGGTACAACTGGGTGGATCGATCACCGGCGAACACGGCGTGGGAGCGGAAAAAATAGACCAGATGTGCGTCCAGTACGGTAGCGACGCCCTGGATATATTCCATCGTATCAAGTCTGCCTTCGATGACAGGGGCATTCTCAATCCGGGCAAGGCCATACCCACCCTGCACCGGTGTGCGGAATACGGCGCCATGCACGTCCACCGGGGCGATGTGCCCTTCCCCGACCTGCCGAGGTTTTGATGGACCCGATTCTGACCCGCTGGGCCGACCGGATTGACGCCGCCGCTGACCAGGGCACACCACTGCGCCTGCAGGGCGGTAACAGCAAGGACTTCTACGGCAACCCCGGCGAGGGCCAGGTGCTGGACACCCGGGAATACCGGGGCATCGTCAGCTATGAACCCACGGAATTGGTTATCACTGCCCGTTGCGGCACACCCCTCATCGAGCTGGAAGCGGCGCTGGCGGAAAAAAACCAGTGTCTCCCGTTTGAGCCGCCGCGTTTTGCAGGCGCCACCGTCGGCGGGTCTGTGGCGGCGGGCCTTAGCGGTCCCCGACGAATACAGGCCGGGCCCCTGCGCGACTTTGTGCTCGGCGCACAACTGATGGACGGTCGGGGAAGGCTGATGGATTTCGGTGGCCAGGTGATGAAAAACGTCGCCGGTTACGATGTCTCGAGGCTGCTGGCGGGCAGCCTGGGGGTTCTGGGGCTTATTACCGAACTGTCCCTGAAGGTTTTGCCACTGCCCATGGCGGAACGTACGCTGATGCTCCCCGTCGCAGAGCAGGAAGCGCTTGCGCTGGTAACCCGGTGGCGCAGCCGACCACTGCCCATCGCAGCCACCGCCTGGCGCGATGGCATCCTCTGGAGCAGGCTCGCGGGTGCCCGGGCAGCGGTTGAGGCAGCGTGCTGGGAATTACCCGGCGAGCCGCTCGACGAGCACCGGGCCAATGACTTCTGGTCACAACTGCGGGACCAGCAACTGGATTTTTTTACCGGCAAAGGGCCACTCTGGCGGCTGGCGGTGCCGGCCAATACCCCGCCGCTCAACGCCGGTGAAACCCTGGTTGAGTGGAGCGGTGGACAGCGCTGGCTTTACAGCGAACTGCCCCCGGAGACCGTTCGCGCCCTGGCCCGGGAGCGGGGCGGTCACGCCACCCTCTTCCGCCGCGGCACCCTTGCTGATGAAACCTTCGATGAGGGCACATTCGCCCCACTCCCCGAACCGGTCATGGCGCTGCACCGCAAACTGAAAGCGCAGTTCGATCCGGCGGGTATTTTCAACCCCGGCCGCCTGTATCCGGACCTTTAATCGCGGGGCAAAGGAAAACGCATGCAAACACAACTGGCGGACTTTATTCGCGACACCCCGAAGGGGAAGGAGGCAGACAGCATCCTGCGCAGCTGTGTGCACTGCGGATTCTGCACTGCCACCTGCCCCACCTATCAGTTACTGGGTGATGAACTGGACGGCCCCAGGGGCCGGATCTATCTGATCAAAAGCGTACTTGAGGGCGAGCAGCCCAGCGCCCGCACCCAACAACACCTGGATCGCTGCCTTTCCTGTCGATCCTGCGAAACCACCTGCCCGTCCGGCGTCAATTACCACCGGCTACTGGATATTGGACGGGAGGTCGTAGAAGAAAAAGTCCCGCGCCCGCTCCTCGACCGGCTGATTCGGAGGAGCCTTCTCGCCATTATGCCCAGAAGGCACCTGTTTACCGCCCTGCTCCGGCTCGGCCAGACCGTGTGCCCGCTACTGCCCCGCCGGCTGAAATCAAAAATACCCCCCAGGCAGCGCACGGGCGGGATAAAGCCCCCGGGCTCACATTCCCGCAAGGTGGTGATGCTCGAGGGTTGCGTGCAGCCGGGCATTGCCCCCGCCACCAATATAGCCGCCACCCGCGTGCTGGACGCCCTGGGGATCAGCGTGATCTCAACACCCGGTGCCGGATGCTGCGGCGCCCTGCGCTTTCACCTCAATGATCAGGCCGGCGCACGGGCCGATATGAAACGCAATATCGACGCCTGGCAGCGGGCACTGTCGGGCGGCGCGGAAGCGGTGGTAAGCACCGCCTCCGGATGTGGCGCCCACCTCCGGGAATACGGCACACTCCTGGCGGATGATCCAACCTGCGCCCAAACGGCCCAGCGGATCACCGACCAGACCCGTGATATCGCGGAAATCCTTGCCGCCGAGGAGCAGACATTGACACGGTTGTTGGCAAAAGTCGCGAAGCCTTCCCGACCCAGGCGCGTCGCCTTCCATTCACCGTGCACACTCCAGCATGGACTGGGTATCCGCGGACTGGTGGAACGGTTGTTGACGGCGGCAAACTACGAACTGGTGCCGGTGGCGGACAGCCACCTCTGCTGTGGTTCCGCTGGCACCTACTCGCTTTTACAACCGGTGCTGTCAGAACAGCTCCGGAAAAACAAACTTGCCGCCCTCAATGCACAGCAGCCGGAGCTGATTGCCACCGCCAATATCGGCTGTCAGGCCCACCTGCAAAGCGGCGGTGAAACCCCCGTGGCGCACTGGATCGAACTGATCGCCGACGCGCTGGGCACTGAACACAACAAGGAGTCGCCATGACAGACTACACCGACCGGGCCGGCCTTCAGGTGGCCCGCCCGCTGACCGAATTGATCGAAAATGACATTCTGCCCGGCACCGGGCTGAGCAGCGACCATCTATGGCAGGGATTTGCCCGATTGCTGGCGGACCTGGTGCCTGAAAACCGCCAACTGCTCGCCCGGCGGGACGAGCTGCAGGCACGGCTGGACGACTGGCATCGGTCGAACCCGGGACCGGTGGACACGGAGCCCTATCTGCACTTTCTGCGGGATATTGGTTATCTCGCACCGGAGGTGCCCGACTTCAAGGTCTCAACCGCCAACGTCGATCCGGAAATCGCCGCCCTGGCCGGCCCACAGCTGGTGGTACCGGTCATGAATGCCCGCTTTGCCATCAATGCCGCCAACGCTCGCTGGGGCAGCCTGTACGACGCCCTGTACGGCACCGATGCCATCGCCGAGGTCCAGGGCGCCGAAAAAGGCCATGGCTACAATCCGGTTCGCGGCACACTGGTCATTGGCTACGCCAAGCGCTTTCTGGACGACGCCACGCCCCTTGCCGGTGGCAAGTACTGGGCCCAGGTGACCGGACTTTCGATGGCCGCCGGCCAACTGGCGATCCAATGTGGAGAGCAGACCACCACCCTGGCGCAACCCGGGCAGCTGGCGGGCTACCGGGGCGAACCCTCACAACCAACGGCGGTACTGCTAGTCAACCACGGCCTGCATATCGAGATTGCCATCGACCGGGACCACCCCATCGGCCGGGACGATCCCGCCGGGATCAAGGATGTGGTCATGGAATCCGCTGTGTCGACCATCCAGGATTGCGAGGACTCCGTCGCCGCGGTGGATGCCGAAGACAAAGTGGTGGTCTACCGCAACTGGCTGGGGCTGATGAAGCAGGACCTGAGCGCCACCTTCGACAAGGGCGACAAAACTCTTACCCGGCAACTGGCACCGGACCGGGACTACCTCGATCCCGAAGGCCAACCCTTCAGTCTGCCGGGGCGGAGTCTGCTTCTGGTGCGCAATGTCGGCCACCTGATGACCACCGACGCAGTGCTTGACGCCGACGGCAGGGAAATCCCCGAGGGAATGCTCGACGCCCTGGTGACCAGCCTGTGCGCCCTCCACGATCTGAATCGCAAAACCGGGCCACGCAACAGCCGGACCGGCTCCGTGTATATCGTCAAACCAAAAATGCACGGCCCGGAGGAGGTTGCATTCGCCAACACCCTGTTCGACCGGGTGGAGGATATCCTGAAACTGCCCCGCAACACGCTCAAGATCGGCATCATGGACGAGGAAAAGCGCACCACGCTCAATCTTTCGGCCTGTATCCACGCGGCCCGGAAGAGGGTGATTTTTATCAACACCGGCTTTCTCGACCGGACCGGCGATGAAATCCACAGCCTGATGGAAGCGGGTCCGGCGGTGCGCAAGGACGCCATGAAAAAGCAGCGCTGGATCGCCGCCTACGAGGACTGGAATGTCGATACCGGTCTCGCCTGTGGCCTCAAGGGTTGCGCCCAGATCGGCAAGGGCATGTGGCCGAAACCCGACGAGATGGCAGAGATGCTCAACACCAAGGCCAACCATCCGGAAGCGGGCGCCAGCTGCGCCTGGGTACCGTCGCCCACAGCCGCCACCCTGCACGCCATGCACTACCACCAGATCGATGTCAGTGCCGTCCAGGATCGTCTCACGGGCCATCAGCGCGCCAGCCTTGCCGATCTCACCACCCTGCCACTGCTCGGTGACGAACGGCCAGACGCTGACGACATCCAGCGGGAGCTCGATAACAATGCCCAGGGCATCCTCGGTTATGTGGTGCGCTGGGTGGAGCAGGGCATCGGCTGCTCGAAGGTGCCGGACATCAATCACGTCGGCCTGATGGAGGATCGTGCCACCCTGCGTATTTCCAGCCAGCATATTGCCAACTGGCTGCGCCATGGCCTGTGCAGCCGCGAACAGGTGGAGGAGACCCTGTGCCGTATGGCCCGGGTGGTGGACGAACAGAATGCCGGCGACCCGCTCTATCGGCCCATGGCCGACAATTACGACCTTTCCACCGCCTTTCAGGCCGCCCGGGATCTGATCTTCAAGGGCCGCGAACAACCCAACGGCTATACCGAGCCACTGCTGCACGCCTGGCGGCGGAAAGCCAAGGGCCTTCGGGCCTGACCCCAGCCCAACCAACTGACGGAGCCTTACCATGTTAACCATCAACCGCTTATCCCAGGCCGACGCCCAATTGCTGATCGAAGGCGCCCGCGCCAAGGCCCGGGAAATCGGCGTGCCCATGTGTATTGCCGTGGTCGACGAATCCGGCAACCTGATCGCCTTCGAACGCATGGACGGCGGCAAAATTACCAGCATTACCATTGCCATCGACAAGGCTTTCACCGCCGCCGCGGCCCGCAAGGCTACCCACGAGTACAACGCGGTGTGCGTGCCGGGCAACCTGGCGTTTGGCATCAACAGCGCCATCGGCGGCCGGCTGATGGTGGTGGGTGGCGGAATGCCGGTCACCGTCGACGGCGACGTGGTGGGCGGCATCGGACTCAGTTCCGGGACGCCGCAACAGGATATGGACTGCTGCGAGGCGGCGATCGAATTCTTTCTCGAACACCACAATTGACGCAATGCCGACAGCTTTTTACCAAAGCCGACAACCCCGCGTGCGGTCGTCGGCGCAGAATGGATTTCCCACTGCCAGACAGTTACCCTTGGGAGCGTTGATGGCCCTGCGCAATCAAGCACACCCCCACCCTGATTCGGGCCCACAGGGCCCATTCACAAAAGGATAACGAGATGAAAGTTGGATTTATCGGACTTGGCAGCATGGGCTACGGCCAGGCCATGCTCCTGGCCAAGAGTGAACACGACGTCAAGGTCTATGACGTCTTCCCCAAAGCCATGGAACCCTTCAATGGCGTGGCGACCCTGGCGGAAAGCCTGGCCGATGTAGGCAAGGATGTCGACGTGGTAGGCGTGTGCGTGCGCGACGACACCCAGGTCAATGAATGCGCTGACGCCCTGCTGCCGGTCATGAGACCGGATTCGGTGCTGATGATCCACAGCACCGTGCACCCGGACACCATGCATGCACTGGTGGAACGGGCCAGGGCCGGCGATATCCACGTCCTTGACGCCGCGGTTACCCGCACCGTCCTGGCCCAGGACGCACCCTTTGTCTTCTGCATGCTGGGCGGCGATGAAGCCATCGCCAACCGGGTACAATCCGTGCTCGACGCCTACTCCACCGACACCATTGTCGCCGGTCCCCACGGCGCCGGCATGGCCATGAAAATCGCCAACAACCTGGTCTCCTGGAGCCAGATCATGATTGGTATTGAGGCCTTCGAACTGGCGGAAGCCGCCGGTGTATCAACCGACAAGCTGCTCACGGTGATGAAAAAGAACGGCGTGCTCACCCCACCCATGGCGGGCTTTGTACAACTGCGCCCGAAGCTCAATGATCCGGAAGTGCAGGAATTGATTGCAAGCCAGTCCGGGATCGGTGAGAAGGACCTCAGCCTGGCGGAAAAAGTCGGCACGAGCGCCGGTGCCAAAACCCCCATCGGTACCTTTATCCGCTCCTTTATCAAGGGCAAGCTGGACGCCATGGCCGGACGTTGAGCCGGCGATCAACCCGAATCGGCAGCCGCCTGCTAGAGCGCTGCTCAAATGGTTGCCGATTCCCCGACACCTCTCTTCCGCGGTTTGTGCTAGCCTGACAGGGCCTATCCAGCCCATAACGATTAGATCAGGAGCCGGCCATGACCCGGGAAGTAAAACGCAGCTTCTGCCGCATCTGCAATGGCAATTGCGGCGTCAAGATAACCGTCGAAAATGACCGTCTGGTGGATATCCGGGGCGATCACGACGACTCCATGACCCTCGGTTACGCCTGCATCAAGGGCATCGAGGCGGTGGAAGCCCACTACGCCCCGGACCGCATACTGGAACCATTGAAGCGCCAGCCGGACGGCTCGTTCGCGCCCATTGATATCGACGTCGCCCTGGATGAGATCGCCGCCAAACTGCAATCGGTCATGGACAGCGACGGGCCGGAGGCGATCGGCGTCTACCGGGGCGGCGGTGCGTTTCTCAATAACGCCGCCACCAATGTCAGCCAGCACTTCCTGAATGCCATCGGCTCGCCAAAGTTCTACTCCACCATCACCATCGACCAGTCCGCCAAGCTGATTTCCAATGGCCGCCTGGGCATCTGGCAGGGCGGGCGCCAGCCCTTCGACACCTGCGATGTGCTGATGCTGGTGGGCACCAATCCCCTGGTCTCCATCCAGGGCAACGTCTTTGACGTGCGCAACCCGAACAAACGCATGAAAGAAGCCCGCGCCCGGGGGCAGAAACTGATCGTTATCGACCCCCGCCATACCGAGACCGCGAAATACGCCGATGTCTTCCTGCAACCCTATCCCGGCGAAGACCCCACCCTTATGGCCAGCCTGCTGCATGTGATTCTGCGCGAGGGCTGGGAGGACCGGGAATTCTGCCAGCAATGGGTCGCCGACCTGGACGAACTGCGTCAGGCTGTCGCCCCCTTTACCCCGGAATACGCGGGCCGGCGGGCCGGGGTCGATGCCGGACTGATCGAAACCGCGGCACGGGTGTTCGCCCTGGAGTCGAAACGGGGCTTCGCCGTCAGCGGCACAGGGCCCGACATGGCGCCCCGATCCAACCTGGCGGAACACCTGCTGGAATGCCTCAATGTGGTCTGCGGTCGCTACCTGCGCGAGGGCGAGAAGGTGGGCAACCCAGGCGTCCTGCAGGCGCGCACTGAACGCAAGGCCCAGGTCATGTCCGCTCCCCGCTGGTGGGAAAAGGAAGGTAAAAGCCGCTTTGGCGACTATCACAGCCTGCTGGGGGACATGCCCACCGGCCTGCTGGCGCGGGACATTCTCGAACCGGGACCGGGCCAGATAAAAGCCTTTATCTGCCACGGCTCAAACCTGGTCAACAGCGTCCCCGACCAGCGCAAGATCACCGAGGCATTGCGCTCGCTGGAACTGCTGGTGTCCATCGAACCCTACATGAACGAAACCGCGCGGCTGTCCCATTACATTATCCCGCCACCCATGCTCTACGAGCGCCCGGACCTGACCGGATTCTACGCCGAGACCATGCTCTGCCCGGTACCCTATGCCCGCTATACCGACGCCGTCGTACCGCCGCCCGCAGGGTCGAAAGTGGTGGAAGACTGGTACCCCTTCTGGGCCCTTGCCAAACGCCTGGGGGTAACCCTGGTCTACGAAGGCACGCCACTCAACATGGATGAGCCGCCAACCACGGATGAATTGTTGTCGATCGTCGCCCGCCACTGTCCCGAGGACTGGGAAACCCTGAAGTCCTACGGGATGGGCAAGCTCTTTGACGATTATCCCCAATACGTGCAGCCGGCTGACCCGGACGCCAGTGGCCGTTTTACCACCATGCCCGACGATGTCGCGAAAGAGGTCGCGGAAGTGGCCAGCGAACCGATATCCCCGGACCGCGTTATCAGTAATGGCCAGGCATTTGAATACCGCCTGTCGGTCCGCCGCATCCGGGAGACCTTCAATTCCATCGGCCGCAACCTCAAGGCCATCCGCAAACGCATGCCCTACAACTACGCCTACCTGAATCCGGACGACATGCGGAACATCGGGGTAGACGAAGGGGACAAGATCCGTATTACGTCCGACCTCGACACCATCGAGGGCGTTGTAAAAGCCGACCCGACGGTGCGCCGGGGGGTTGTCTCCATGACCCATGGCTTTGGCACCCTGCCCGAGGAAACCGTCTACGAGGAACATGGCTCGAGTACGTCGATGCTGATCAGCACCGACCGGGACCTTGACGTGATTAACGCAATGCCCCGAATGACGGCGATACCGGTCAATATCGACCGTTGTGCCTAGTTTATTCTCCGGTGTGTCAGGGCCGCCCGCTCCACACCTGGTAGTGGTCTATGCTTAACAGGACCCCCTCCACCGTCGCGGTGGAGAAATACCGCCGCAGGGGAGTCTAAAGTGGCGCGGTTTAACGCACCGCTAAAGTAATGTCAGTCTTTTAAGGAGGGTAATATGTTGAAATCAACGCTGGCCCTGCTGACCGCAGTCGGTCTGACCCTGGGTACTATGCCGGCCCTTGCCGACGATCACGCAAATGCTGAGAAGAAGCGCAACTGCCTGTCCATCAGCCGTATCGACCGAATCGAGGTGGTCGACGACAACACACTGCTCTTTCACATGCACGGCAAGGAAAAATACATTAACAAACTTCCCTACCGCTGTGCCGGGCTGAAAAGCCGAGGCACGTTTCTCCATGAGACGTCCCTGCAATCCTACTGCGATCTCGATACCATCACTGTGATTGATCCTTCCCTCGGTATGCGCCTGGGCTCATGCCCCCTGGGGGAATTTACGCCTTACGTGGAAGAGGTAAAAGCGGAATAAACCCTCACCCCAAAAAGGCCTGTTTAAAACAGGCCTTTTTTTCAGGGGAGAAATCAGGTGTCCCATTTCACATGGATGGCATCGGGGCCCCGTAGCTGCATGCCGCGAATGACCGGTTTTGGATAATCCGGATCGAGGCGCAAGTTGGGTAGATCGAGAATCATATCCAGAGCGGCCTCCATCTCGGTACGGGCAATGTGCATCCCCATACATGTGTGGGGGCCGAAACCGAAACTGAGCGCGGGGCGCATCGGGCGCTTGATCCATAGGTCATCCGGTCGCTCGTAGCGTTCCGGATCGCGGTTTGCCGAGGCAATGGACAACGACACGGCGGTTCCCTTGGGTATGATCACACCGCTGACTTCCATATCCTTATCCGCAATGCGGGCCAGGTAGCAGGCTGTCGGCTCCCGGCGCATGGTTTCGGTAATCGTCTGTGGAATCAGCGACCTATCCTGTCGGACTTCCTCCATGACATCCGGATGCTCCAGCAATTGCACCATCATATTGGCAAAGGTGCGACTGGTGGTTTCACCGGCGGCAAGCAGCAGCATGCGAACAAAGTTGGCAATGTCATCGTCGGTAAATTTGTTGCCATCGATTTCAGCGTTAAGCATAAAGCCGATCAGGTCATCCCGTTCGACCCCTGAGGCACGGCGCTCGGCGATGACGGGCAATACGTGCTTGTGCAGTTCAATTCCCGCCTGCATGGCGATCGGCATGGTTTTGGCGGTATCTTCTTCGTCAAATTGCGGGCCGGCCAGAATACGCAGGGCAAGGCCGGCAAATTTCATCACCGCCTCGCGATCTTCAGGAAAGCCAAACAGCGAGTAAATTACCCACACAGGGAATGGCAGAGAGAAGTCATGGACCATGTCCATTTTGCCTTGCGGCCGCAACATATCGATAAAATCATTCTTGATAATGGGCCGTATCAGTGTTTCATTGAACTTTCTCACCACCGGCAACAGGAACGGTGGCTGCAGCAGAGCGCGGAAACGCTTGTGCTGATCGCCATCCATCGCCGTCAGTAGCAGGTTATCCACAGCGGCGCCGAAGCCGTCGCCATTGATATAGCTTTTCCAGTTTTGCGTATCCCTCAGGATAGTCATGACATCATCATACCGGAAAATGCTCATCACCGGCCGGCCCTTGCGGGCGTAGTCAGCCTGACTGGGGACCTTGAATTTGGCCAGAATATCCCCTTCCATCACCGGGCATTTGGCACGCAAATCCTCGTACATGGGGAACGGATCCGAATCGGTCTGGGTGCCGGTATAGGTATCGCTGACGGCCAGGAAATCCTTGGCCATTTGGTCAAGGCTCGATGCTTTAAGTTCGCTCACTGTTCACTCCCATGGATATGATGGTTATGGATAGGGGTACTCAATAGGGCCATCACTCTGCGCCGCAGTTGATTGGCGAACGATGGCCACGGAATAACAACACTGCAGCATAGAAAGAGCGACTGGCAATATCAACTGACCAAGTCGAACAGTTGGGGAAAAATGTCCGGAAACGTATCTGCGTCGTCCGGCTCTAGCCATTGTGGCTGAACGGCAAAACCGCCGCTGAGTCAAAGAGCGCCGCGCCGAATCAATCGACCCGGTCGCGCTCCGGTATCCTGATCATCCCTGCGGGTCATATGGCCGTTGACGAAGGTGGCCACATAGCCGTGCGCGCCCCGCAATAGCCGCTGGCCACCGGCAGGCAAATCCCGCACAAGTTGCAACGGCCCCAGCGAAAGGTTGTCGAGATCGATGATATTGAGGTCGGCTCGCTTTCCTGCCTGTATAACGCCGCGATCGCCCAGGCCAAACAGGCACGCATTGTTCCGGGTTTGCTTCGCCACCACGTCGACCAGATCCAGCGTCGGCCCCCGCTCCGCCTCTCTGTCACGCACCCAATGGGTGAGATGGTAGGTTGGAACAACACCGTCGCAGATCAGATTGACATGGGCGCCCGCATCATGGGTGCCGATCACCGTGTCCGGGTGCTGGAACATTTCACGCATGGCTTCATAACTGTAATTGGCGAAGTTAACGAATACCCTGGCGGCAAAGTTATCACCCTGCCCCGCAACAAGAAAATCGTAGAGGTAGGCCTCTGGGGTCTGATTCACCACCGCTGCAAGCCGATCAAAGGCGGACTGACGATGGGGTTCGGTATCGAGCTCCCGGGCATCGAACGTCATGCTCCAGTCCATGGGTGCGAACAGGAAGAAATTCTCCATCGATCCCGGAGAGTTATCGGGAACGTCCTCATCGGCCAGAATGGCCGCCTTGACCTCCGGTTTTTTCAGTTCCGCAAGCAATCGATCAAAGGGCAGGTTTCGCAGACGAAGGTAGGTTTCCCTGCGCATAAACGGATGATAGGTCTTGAGACTGATCAGCGACGACGTCGGTTTCGACGCCACCTGGGGGAAAAGCCGGGCACCCCGACCATTTTTGGCCCGTACCAGTGTCAACAAATCGCGCCAGCGCTCGGGCCGGGTATGGTCCTGGGTAAAGGACCAGGTTACCGGCAAGCCTGAACGGCGAGAAAGCCTTGCCATCATTGCGATTTCGTCTTCCAGGGTCGGGATACTGTCATCTACCATCAAACCGGCCACTGCCTCCCCGGGCACCGAAGCAAAGACGCCGCCCCCGGCCCGGGCCATCGCGTCGACAACAGACCCCAGTTCCGCCTCGTCGGCAAAGGTACCGGGGACTGGCTGGCCCGACATCGACTGGTGAAAGAGCGTCCGCGAGGTCGAAAATCCAAGGGCTCCCGCCAGCATGGCCTCACTGACGATCTCCGCCATTGCCTTCAGGTCATTGGGGGTCGGCTCGCCATTGTTACACCCCCGCTCCCCCATGGCATAGGCCCTCACCGGCCCATGGGCAATCATGGCTCCGATATCCATGCTGTAATGGCGATCGGCAAGATAATCGAGGTATTGAGGAAAGCTCTGCCATCGATCCCAGGGAATACCCTCGTAAAGGGCCGTGCCGGGGATATCCTCAACGCCTTCCATCAATTCGATGAGTCGGGGATGATCCCCTTGCCTGACCGGCGCAAACCCAACGCCACAATTTCCCATCACCACGGTGGTGACCCCATGGCTTGCGGAGGGGTCCAGGGTCGTGTCCCAAGTCGCCTGACCATCGTAGTGGGTATGGATATCCACCCAGCCAGGGGCGGCAATACAACCATCTACATCCAGGGTTTCCCGGGCAGACATTCTGAGGCCATCACCAACATCGACAATCCTGCCATTGGCAAGGCCGATATCCGCCTTGTACGGGATATTGCCCAGACCGTCGACAATGACAGCGCCGCGTATAAGGTAATCCAGCATAGTGCTTTCCTTTGCCTGTGCGCGGACACGATTTACCGCATCGCCTTAATCGTAGGTCTGAGAGGGCGAAAACGTTGCGGAATTAAGATCGATGATGACGCGCCAAAAGCCCTTTGTTGTTATTGAAGTAACCTGCGTTGCAGCACCCCGGCAACGGTTCGATCAGTATAGTCAAAGCGGGGCAGTGGACAGCTAAAAACCCGCCAATACAGACCGGTAGATATGGAAACTGTTAGTGATCCGGTCAAAAAACGTCCCTGACCGGCAGCGTATCGATTATGAAATTGCCTGGTTACCGGGGCCTGTTTGATTCGCTGACCAACAGCGGCTTCGCAACACCGTTGATCTTCCCCCGGGGCGGGGTATAGTGAGTCATCCTATAACCATAAAGCTGTGAGGCCCCCTGTGAGCACCGAGAACAAACAGGTGATAAAAACCTATTTCGACGCCATTAATCGCGGCGATGAGCCGGCAATTCTGGATTTGCTCAGCGACGATTTCCAGTTTGAATGCATGGCGGTCAAACCCGAGCGTTTCCACTTCGTCTGGGACCGGGACGCTTTCGCCGCCGCACCGAGGCTCATGTCCCGATTCATGGAAAAACCGATCCAGATCTGGATTGACAGCATGATTGCCGAAGACGACAGCGTGGCCGTTGAGGCCCATTCACACGGTGAGCTGAAAAACGGCAAACTGTATCAGAATGCCTACCATTTTCTGTTCAAACTCCGGGATGGAAAACTCTATAGCGCCAGGGAATACAGTTGCAGCCACCTGGCCCAGGAATGTTTCTCCGAATACGAAGCCACCTTTGACTGATACGGCCTCGAAAACGCATCCATGCCAATACCGATAACAGGAAAACACCATGAGCACTGAAGACAATAAAAAGATTGTTGAGCACTATTTCGAACTGATGAATACCGCCGATGACAAAGCCATGACGGCATTGCTTTCGGAAGACTTCCTATTCGAATCCATGCTCCAAAAACCGAAGCAATTCAATTTCACCTGGCCCCGGGAGCACTTTGTCACCGCCTCACGCATGATGTCAGAACAGATGGTGAAACCCCTTAAGATCTGGATCAAGGACATGACCGCTGAAGGCGAAAAGGTTGCTGTTGAAGCGGAATCCTATGGCGAGATGAAAAGCGGGAAAATCTACAACAATGTCTACCACTTCCTGTTCAAGATTCGGGACGGCAAAATCTACAATGTCCGCGAATACAGCTGCAGCTACACCGCCAACGATTGCTTTGGTGACTTCTCGGGAACCTTCGAGTAACCCTGTGCTGAGTAAGACTGTTGAGGCTATGCCGGCACAATAACGAGTAAAGGACAATAACAAGCATCGGGAGCATCGCCCATGTTGCGCAGTGAAGAGAGGATCCTTACAACCCACACCGGCAGCCTGCCAAGACCGGACGATCTGATCAAAATGATGTTTGCGAAGGAGGAAGGGGTGCCGGTGGACAGGACGGCACGGGCAAATCGCATCAAGGCAGCCGTGCGGGAGGTCGTCGAAAAGCAGATTGGCGCGGGAATCGATATTGTCAACGACGGCGAAATGAGCAAGCCCAGTTATGCCACCTACATCAAGGATCGGCTGTCAGGATTTGGAGGTGAAAGCATTCCCCTAGTCTATCAGGATGTCGCGGAATTTCCCGCCATGCAGGAAAGGGTCTTCGGTGACCCGGGGCGCAAGCGGCGCCGAACACCGGCCTGCAACGGCCCCATTGCGGTTGTTGACCACGAAGCGGCACAGATGGATGTGGACAACCTGAGCCAGGCGATCCAGGGACACCGGGATATCACACAGGCCTTTATGAGCGCCGCCTCGCCAGGGGTTATCTCGCTGTTCTTCGCCAATCAGTACTATCCGGATTTCGAGACCTATATCTTCGCCATCGCCGAGGCCATGCGCGAGGAGTACGAGGCAATTACCAATGCGGGCTTTATGGTTCAGATTGACTGCCCGGACCTGGCGATGGGGCGGCACATCCAGTATGCGGACCTAGACATCGCCGGTTTTCGCAAGCGCGCCGAACTGCACGTTGAGGCGTTGAATCATGCCCTCGTCAATGTTCCCCGGGAACGGGTGCGCATGCATTTGTGCTGGGGTAACTATGAAGGCCCACACCACTGTGACGTACCCCTCGACCGGGTCATCGATATCGCCTTCAAAGTGAAGACCTCGGGCATCGCCTTCGAAGCCGCCAATCCGCGCCATGCCCATGAATACACTGTTTTTGACCGCATCGAGGTGCCGGAGGAAATCGTCCTTATCCCGGGGGTGCTGGAGTCGAAATCAAACTTCATAGAACATCCCGAGCTGATAGCCCAGCGGATTGTGCGGATCGCCGAACGGGTGGGTCGCGAGAAGGTCGTGGCGGGCACCGACTGCGGCTATGGCACCTGGGTAGGGCAAGCGGCGGTGGAACCCGACATCGTGTGGGCGAAATTTGCCGCCATGGCGGAGGGCGCGAAGCTGGCCAGTCAACAACTCTGGGGCTAGCGCTCCTCGACCGGATCCTTCAGAATCAGCGCTGTCGTCTCATGGTCCATCAGGTCACTGAGCTGATAGCGGCGCAGTCCGTCCAGAAAGTCCGTCATCGACTGGTGGAGAATGTGCTTTAAACGGCAGGTGGGGTCAATCAGACAAAGGGGATCCTTGCAGTTGACCAGCCGCAAGGTCGGCTCAAAGTTTTCAACGATGTCGGCAACATTAATCTCCGTCGGATCCACCGCCATGGCGATCCCGCCACCCTTGCCCCGGTACGCGACCACATACCCCAGTCGCGCCAGCTTCATGACAATCTTGGACAAATGACTCTGGGAAATCTGATAGTAATCGCAGATTTCCTGGATATTGGAAAGTTTATCTGCTGGCTGAGCCGCCAGATAAAGCAGTATGCGGAAGGCGAAGTCGGTCTGCTTGGTTAACTGCATCGATCTGGATGAATCCCCACTAATTTTGTGACCGGACGCCTCTACCTGAAGCCTCGACCATTCCTTTACCCCTCCTTAAACACTCATTCTCTCTGACTCTTTAAGGAGGAGATTATGACCCTCTATTAACGCCTGGGCGATGATGGCGCGGCAAATGCTGCTGTCGACATTTTTTATCAAAAAGTCCTCGCTGACAACCGGATAAGTTTCTTCTTTGAAAACATCGATATGGACAAGCAGGCTACCAAGCAGAAAGCCTTTTTATCCATGGTGTTCAGCGGCCCCAATCACTACGAGGGCACCGACATGCGCACCGGACACGCCCACCTGGGCATCACCGACGAGCACTTCGACGCCGTTGTCGAGAATCTGGCCGCGACGTTGCAGGAACTGGGGGTCGACAACGACGACATCGGTGAAGTAGCGAATATCGCAGAGAGTGTCCGGGACGAGGTGCTCAACCGCTGACAGACTCCTGAACTGTTCCATGCCGACGCCGGATCACCGCGGTCGCTTTGCCCCATAAAGTCCTTTCAGCATACTTTCCCGGCCTCGAACTTCCATGCCACACGCGGTAAACTCTGACGCGTTCATACGTGCGGCAGTGCTTGCCCATGTCCGTCTCAGCGTAAAGATAACCAGAGGAATGTCATGGACCTTAACAATAAAGTCGCCGTGGTCACCGGCGCATCCGCAGGCATTGGCGAAGCCATCGCAAAAGCCCTCAGCAGCGCCGGCGCCAAACTGATCCTTACTGCCAGAAGGGAAGATCGACTCCAGGCACTTCAGAACAGTCTGCCGACGGAGTCCGCCGTTCTTGCCGGCGATATTGCCGACCCCGCCATTGCCGATCAGTTGCTGGACCTCGCCAAGGAGAAGTTCGGTCGCGCCGATATTCTGATCAATAACGCCGGGTTTCTGTCCACAAACCCCATTGACATGATTGACCTCGATCTGATGACACAGATGATCCGGGTCAACCTTGAGGCGGTTGTCCGCCTGTCCTATGTATTTGGCCGCGAATTCAAAGCGCAGGGCGAGGGCGCTATCATTAACGTCAGCAGTATCGGCGGCTCCCTTACGGTACCGACCTGGGGTGTCTACTGCGCAGTCAAGGCGGCGGTTGAAACCTTTTCCCAGTCCCTGCGCATTGAACTGGGTTCGAGCGGTGTCAAAGTAGGCATCGTCGCACCGGGCAGCACGAAAACCGAGATCTTCGAGGTCCAGAAAGCCCATGGCGAAAACCCGGTGGAGCAGGAAATCGACTACCTCGAAGCGGACGATATCGCCAATGCCGTGAAATTCATGCTCGAGCAGCCAAACCGCGCCAACGTGTCACGGCTGCACTTATACGCCTCTGCGGAGATTGCCTGACCACCTCGCAACTCATCTTTACCACTGCGGCCAGGGACTCAAACTGGCCGCGCCTCTACCACACTGTACATCGACGGTGTCGGGGCACAGCGGATCACTTCGAAGCCCGCGGTCGACAGCAGGCGACTGTGTTCTGAAAGACTGCGCTCCTTGCCGCCCGTGGTGACCATCATGGCGATATCGAGCCCCCAGCCCAGATGCCCGCTGGCATCGTCGGGCAGAACAGTCTCAATAATGGCCACCCGCCCGTGGGAGGGAATTGCCTTGCGGATGGTTTTCAGTATCGCGATCGCATCGTCATCCTGCCAATCGTGGAGTATCAGCTTGAGCAGGTAGAGATCGCCCGTCGGGACCGCTTTGAAAAAATCGCCGCCCACCGCTTCGAGTCGATCCGCGAAGGAAGCCGATTGCCAATGAATCCTGCCTGCAGCAACCGTGTCAGGGAGGTCAAACACAATGCCTCTTGCCGACGGGTAGCGCTCCAGCAGTCGGCCTATCAGACTGGCGTGACTGCCACCGATATCCACCGCCAGCTCGAACTGACCAAAATCATGGGCGTTCAGCACGGCTTTTTCAGTGGCCCGTGTGGTGGCCGTCATGGCTGTGGCGAAAATCTCCCGACGCTCGGGATGCTGATCCAGATACTCGATCCAATTGACGCCATGGGCGATGTCAAAAGCGCACTCGCCCCTTTTGACAGCCTCTTCCAGCAGCGCCCAGGCCGGGTAGTTCTGACCGCCCAGAGACGTATCCACCAGCTGGGCAATCCCGGAAGGATGGTCCTGGCACAACATTTCGGAAATCGACGTATTAGTGAACCGGTCCTCCTCATCCCGGTGGAACACACCGACACTGGCAAGGGCATTGAGGATTCTGCGCAGATAGTCCCGATTAGCAGACAGCTCCTCGGCGAGTGACTCGGCGCGAGCCGGGGATTGCCGTAACCGATCCGGTAGTTTGAGACGCACCGCAACCCACAGGGTAGGTCCCAGCCAAAATCCCATTATGGTATTCATCAGAAATGCCGTGGCATCGGCATCGTGTCTGCTGTTCATTCTCACACTTCCTGTTGTCGTTATTGGTGTGCCGGCACTGTTAAGATGTGCCCTGAAGCGACCGTGCGTTGAAGAAAAAGCCATGTCCTCTTATTATCGTTTTCAACCAAGCAGGTTTGTTGTAACACCAAACCCGCAAACAGGGCAACCGATTGCCCTTAGCGGACTACTATAAGCATAACGCCCCAGAAAGGCACAGGAGCCAAACATGACCTGGTTAAACGTCCCGACATCCGGGGAAAACGACCTCGACACTTTATTGGCGTTACAAGCCGCGGCAGGGAAAAGTCTCACCGACTTTCTGGCCATCGCCGAACAGGTTAACGATGCCGCCATGCTCAACCTGTGCCGCGCGCACATGGCCAGGCTGCTTAGCTGCGACGCTGTCCTGGCAAAAGCCGACCCGACCCTCGTGGCGCAGCTCGATAACTGGCACAAGTCCGACGTCTTCAGCGAGGCCGAGAAAGCGGCCCTCGACTTTACTGAACAGTTCATGATTGGTGCCAGGAATGTCACTCCGGCGCAACGCCAGGCATTGGCTTCGGGACTTGGCGTGAGAGAGCCGTCAACCTTCGTTTATGGACTGTACATCAACGAAGCCTTCCTGCGTTTTTTGACATTTTTTGATGTTCGCCCGGGGGCCCCTGTCACCTTTACCAGCGACGCCGGCCTCGGGGAAAAGGCCGACCGGGAATTTATCGAGTGGGTGGACGATGATAGCTCGGATACCGACCCCCGCCTGCTGGCCGCCTACTATGGCTTTAATCGCGCCACCTGCTCCCTGACCGGAGTGGACGCCACCACCGATGAGATCGTTCGACTGCGCAGCGCGGAGTACCACGACTGCAAATTTTGCCAGAGTGTTCGCAGGGTCATCGACAATCCGGCGGGCGGCAATGACCTGATGCGGGAGGTACTGAATTACCGTGACAGCAAGATACTCAGTGAGCGCCAAAAAACAGCGCTCGAGGTTCTTGAGACTTTTGTCATTGCCCCGGCCAATGTCGACGACGAGCTCAAAGCAAAAATTGCCCGCCACTTCACACCGGAGGCTATTGTCGAATTGTTGTTGAAAGAAATGTTCTGGATGTCCAATAAACCGATGATTTCACTGGGCACGGATCCCGGCGCCGTCTCTGCAGAGCATTACACGGATTTTGAATACGACGACGAAGGCAACTTCGTTTTGCTCACCGCTTCCTGACAATCAATAGGGAAAACCATGATTAAGGCATTGCTGCTCGGATTGAATGCGCTGATGTTTATCGGCTTTGGACTGGGATTCATTCTGGTCCCGGAGACGGTCACACCCCTGTTTCTGGGTGTACCGGCCCCGCAGGGGGATTTACTGGTGGACATGCAGGCCACCTATGGCGGCCTGTCGCTGGCAGCCGGTCTTTACATGGCCCGATGCGCGATTATCAGACAATTCCTTG